>JALSHU010000095.1 GCA_026982075.1 Sulfurovum sp.
TCTCTGCTGTAATACCCTTAAAGTCAAAGCGTGTCGCTACTTCTTTTTCTGCCATAATCACTGCGTTTTTCATTTCCATCATGTCAAGTTTTGCCGTGATATCGAAATAGTGTTCTTTTGCCATTTTTTATCCTTTATTTCATAATTCTACGAACAAGTTTATTATGTTCTTCTTTATTCAATTTTCCCTTACCTTGAACTATTTTCAAATCATGTATTATACTTTTAATATCAATTTCCTCTACATCACTATCATTTAGTCCAATAACTAGTATTGGAACAGTTATAGATAAATCAGCTGATGGTATCTCTCTAACTGTTTTTTCAAAGGAAGCTACACCACTATCAATACGTTTACTTAAGTTATCACATGGCAATATCAAAATACCGAGATTAGTCAAATTATATCCATATGAAAGCTGGAATTTAAAATAGTTTCTATATGAACTAGCAATATTCCCCATCTCAACTTCTATTTGTAAAGTTATAATTTTATCTTCTGTGGATGTTATTTCTTTAATAAACTTTTTTCTAAAGTCACCTCTAAGTGAGTCTTTCTTATCTTTGGGACTAACATAAGGTTCCTCTTCCCAGCCAATGTCAGTAAATGCTAATCTAAAATATGTATTGATAACTTGCTGCACAATATCAAGTTTTGGTTGACTCTTTGATTTATTTTTATACATAGGCAATGGACATTTTTCACATATATGAATTATCTCATCATATGCATCTTTATAAAATTTATGTTCTAAAATTTCTTGTGCATAGCGATATGAAAAAATTTCTATATTCATATATTCTCCAATAATTTTTTTCCAATTCGCTCAACAATCCCAATCACCAAAGCATTTCCCATCAAAAAAGCTCTCTTTGTGTCTATCACACCAGCCGTATGATTATCTGGAAACATATTGAGTCTTTCTAGCTCTACAGGTGTTAGACGTCTATACTTGCCATTTACATGTACTACGTGTTTAAAGCGTGAAGCACTTGCTCCACCTTCTCCTGTGATAATAGTCCTAGAAGCTTTATCTAGACCGTCAGGAAAACTCATTTTTCCTTCACTGTAAGTATAGACATGTCCTGTGGTTTTATTGGTTCTTTCAAAGGACTTCGCACCTTTTTGGTACTGCCATTTTTCAAGCTCTTTATTGTCAATATAAAACTCTTTAGGTACATCTTTTTCATCTATGAGAATGTCGCCTAATGTCTGCTTTTCACCATTGTAATTTGCAATCACCCTTGAAGTATAATAGATACCGTCTATTATATATCCACTTTCCCAAAAAGCATTCTTTTTAGGTGTTTCTTTATTAAAATTATTTGTTATGTCAACTAAATTGTCACTAAGTTTATTTGAAATAATATTTTCTTCTTCAATAGTATGAATAGGAAATGTTTTTGTCAAAAGTCCATCTTTATTAAATACATTCATAGGTTTAGATTTTTTTAAAGTGTTATATGGTTTTGTACCTTTCTTATATGCCAGTATAAATACACGCTTACGCCGCTGTGGCATACCATATTCGCTAGCGTCTAACACACGCCATTCAACAGCATAGCCCAGAGCATTAAGAGAAGACAATATAATTGCAAAATCTCTACCTCGCTGAGAAGCGGGTGATTTTAAAAGTCTGTCTACATTTTCTAAAATCAGATATTTTGGTGATTTTCGTGTAACAATCTTATGAATTTCCCACCATAGTACACCTTTTTTTCCCACAATACCATGAGCATTTTTTAGTGAACTAGCGACAGAATAGTCTTGACAAGGAAAACCACCTACCAATACATCATGCTCTGGAATATTGTTTTTTTCTACTTCTATAGCTATATCTTTATTTGAATGATTCTCAAATCCAAATCTTGCTGTATAGACTTCTGATGCATGTTGTTTTTTAGTAGAAGGTTCCCATTGATTACTCCAAACAATATCAAACTGTTTGTCCCTAGATGAAGCTCTCTCTAATCCAATTCGAAATCCACCAACACCTGCAAATAATTCTATCGTTCTCAAACATGTAGTCGTATTTGAAATCATAGATTTATTCACGTGTTCCTCCGAAGAATTATAGTTAAAAAGATTATGTGCAGTCATTATATCATCCTTTGATAGTTTAATCAAAGGATGCCATAAATTAAAAAATTATCTTAAAAATATGTTAAATTGACATATTTTTCACAACATTTCTATTTTATACACATATATTTAGTAGTCATATTTTACCCTAATTTTATTAGACCCACTCACCGTAAAACCAAAATTGATACAATCAAACCCCACATTCACCTCAAATATAATACGAATAATTTGACTATTCGTATCATATTGGCTACAATAATACCATTATGAAACAGAAAACAACACAACAATCCCAATGGATATGGCAAAATGATGCCTATCCGCACTTTAGCTATGATAGAGAAGTACTAGACCCCCTCATGCAAAAAATAACGCTAGAACAAGGGAAACTCATCGCCTACCTCTCTTTGATGGATGCAAATAACATCAAACAGACACGGCTCAATGCACTGGAAAATGAGATTATGGCTAGTTGTGCGATAGAGGGGGAGATGCTAAACAGAGAGAGTGTACGCTCATCTATACAAGAGAAACTGGGTCTCAAAGATGATGCACATTACAGAAGTAGAAACAAAGAAGACAACTATGTAGATATACTCATAGATGCCAATACCCATTATGCTGAGACCTTATCACTTGAGAAAATATTTGCTTGGCATCATGCCATGTTTGAAACATCAACACATTTATATAGAATGAATATCGCCACTTTTAGAGGGGATGGTATCATGCAAGTAGTCTCAGGTGCTATAGGCAAAGAAAAAGTCTATTATGAAGCACCACCAAGAGAACAGCTAGAACGAGAAATGCAAGACTTTATCGCATGGTACAATAACACACCAAACATACTCATAAAAGCTGCCATCACACATCTATGGTTTGTCATCATACACCCCCTTGATGATGGTAATGGTAGGATAGCTAGGGCATTGACAGATAGAGTACTCTCTAGTATAGAAAACTCCCATATCTCCAAACTCTATACCATGTCAAAAAGTATCAATGACGACAGAAAAAGCTACTACGCTGCACTGGAAAACACCACAGGGTACATTAAAAAGCAAAACCCACTAGACATTACCGATTGGTGTAGGTGGTTTTTTAAGACACTGTATTTAGCTCTCATGGATGCACAAAAGTCATTAAGTTATATTGCAGATAAAACAAAGTTTTGGGATGTACACAAAGTTGATACACTCAATGCCAGACAGACAAAAGTAATGAATAAAATTTTAGATATGGGTAGAGAAAATTTCAAAGGGGAACTCAGCAAGAAAAAGTACATCACCATAGCAGACACCACACCTGCCACTGCATCAAGAGACATAGCTGATTTGATAGAAAAAAAGTGTATCAAACAAGTAGCTGGTACAGCAGGTAAAAATACCCGCTATGAGGTCATTATACCTACTTCTCAATCCTCATCATAGCAATCTCCCCACGTACCACATCCAATTTACCAAGAGCTGTGATAGCCTCTTGCATTTCACTCTCTTTACATCTGTGCGTGGTGAAAAGAAGTTTTGCTATTTTTTCATCTTCTGTTGGTTTTTGCAACATAGTTTCTATTGAAATACCAAACTCACCTAGTGAAGAAGTAATGGTTGCAAGTACACCACTTTGGTCATCTACTTCTAGTCTAAGATAATACTGAGTGACTATCTCTTCTTTAGGTAGAAGTTTCAGTCCAGATTCTAAACCTTTTTTATAACCTAGCATCGGTCCTTGGTTACCACGCACGATGTCTACGATGTCAGAGATAACTGCTGAGGCTGTGGCATCTCCTCCAGCTCCTGGACCATAGTACATCGTCTCACCTACACGGTCGCCTATAACTGTGACTGCATTCATAACACCATCTACTTTGGCTATCATACTTTCGCTTGGTATCATGGTAGCGTGTACACGTAGTTCTACACCGTTACCTACCTTCTTAGCTATACCAAGTGACTTGATTTCATAGCCAAATTCTTTGGCGAAGTCTACATCTGTAGATGTGATATTTTCAATGCCTTCTATGAGAATGTCTTCAGGTTTGGCATCTATACCATAGGCGATACTTGCAAGTATGAGTAATTTATGTGAAGCATCAAACCCACCTACATCAAAAGTTGGATCTGCTTCTGCGTAGCCTAGTTCTTGTGCTTCTTTCAGTATCTCGTCATACTGTGCCCCTTCGTTTATCATCTTGGTGAGCATGTAGTTACAAGTACCATTCATAATACCCTGTATAGAGTCTATATGGTTTGCCGAAAGTCCTGTACGCAAAGCTCCGATGATAGGGATACCCCCTGCTGTACTTGCTTCATACATAAGTGGGAGGTTACCTGCTATCTCTTGGAGTTCATACCGATGGTATGCCAAAAGTGCTTTGTTTGCTGTGACGACTGCTTTTCCATTTTCTAACGCTTGTTTCACCAGGGCATAAGGCTCATCAACCCCACCCATAAGCTCCACCACGATGTCTATCTCTGGGTCATTTACCACATCTAACGGATTGTCAGAAAGTTTGATGCTTACACCTCGATCTTTAGAGAGGTTTTTGACCACACCAGACTTAACCACTATTTTTTTACCTGCACGTGCTTCAATGATATCTGCATTGGCTTCTAAAATATTTGCTACACTGGCACCGACTGTACCAACACCTAGTATACCTATCTTAACCATTATTTTGTGCCTCTAATTCTTTTAAAAATCTCTTAATATTTTTTGCAGCCTGTCTGATACGCTTTTCATTTTCAATGAGAGCTATACGGACATATTTATCACCATATTTACCAAACCCTATGCCAGGACTGACTGCTACACCAGCTTGAATGAGTAACTGTTTTGCAAACTCCAAAGACCCCATGTCACGTGCAACTTCAGGGATCTTTGCCCAGATAAACATAGAAGCATTTGGTTTTGCCAATGGCCACCCTGCATTACCAAATGCATCTATCATCACATCTCGTCTTTTTTGATATCGTGGGATGATTTGCTCATCGGGGATATATCCATGTTCATCAAGTGCTACTGTTGCTGCGACCTGTATAGGGGTAAACATACCATAATCAAGCCAAGACTTGATGCTTTGAAGTGCACCAATGAGTTTTTTGTTTCCTACGATAAATCCTACTCTCCACCCTGCCATATTATATGACTTAGAGAGCGTGTATGACTCTACAGCCACATCTTTTGCCCCTTCTACACTCATAATAGAAGGTGTTTTATACCCGTCAAATGTGATATCTGCATACGCAATATCAGAAATAATATAAAAACGTTTCCTTTTTGCCAGTGCCACAAGCCTTTCATAAAATTCTGGTGTTACTGTCGCTGTACTAGGATTATGAGGGAAATTGACTACCAAAAATTTCGCCTGAGGCACGGAGTTGTCAAGTGCTTCTTCCACATCTGCTAAAAACCTGTCCTCATCTACTTCAAATGTCTCTTCATCAAAAATAAGATGCATTTTTTCTACATTTGCACCCGCCAAGATAAATGCCTGAGAATGGATAGGATAAGTAGGATCAGGCACGATAGCCACATCACCAGGGTTGGAAATAGCCTGTACCAAGTGTACATAACCCTCTTTACTTCCCATCGTTGCCACGATCTCAGTATCTGGGTCAAGTTCAGCACCATATTTACGTTTATACCACCTACTCATAGCAAGGCGTAGTTTATAGATACCCTTACTTGCACTATAGCCATGCGTGCGTGTTTTTTGTGCTGTTTCACACAACTTATCTATAATAGGCTGAGGCGTTGGTGCATCCGGGTTTCCCATAGAAAAATCTATAATATCCTCACCATTCCGACGTGCGGTCATCTTTAAATCATTAATCTCTGCAAAAAGATACTTTGGTAAGCGATTTATTTTATCAAATTGAATTTCATCAAACATGCTTTTCTCTCTTTATTTTTTTTCTAATATTTACCATTTTTTCCAACCACCAAGGGCAAAATATTCTTCTTTAGTTAAATGCTTTACACCCTCTTTGCTTACTTTAAAATAATGTTCTTTCGCATCATTATACTCTTGCGTTTCTTTGTTGTTTATAAAAGAAAAAGCTGCTGTGTTGGTTGCAAGTAGCCAACTTTTTTTACTAACATCTATCTCATAAGGTGAAGAGATGGAAAATTGATCTCTCTTGCCTGTAGTCAAATCGATAAGACCAAACCAAAGTCTCTTTTGGGGAACCAATCTAATATTTACATTCAACTGTTGTAGGCTGCTATTAACTTCTGTTTCTTCTGTCTTTTTGTTCGTATTTAATCCCGTTAATACAATGTCTTTTTTTACAAATGTATCCTTTTTGGGAGCAGTAGAAAGTGCATTGCCAATACTTAAGTCTTTTTCTAATGTTTCTTCATTTAAACTTTTTTCTGTTTTATTTTCATTAAAAGGCAACAGTGTACTGAAGGTCTTTTGATCAAATTGGGTAAAGAAATACCATGTGGCATATCCTAACAATCCTAAAACCAAGAGCACAAACCACTTGGAACGTCCTTTTTGTTCTTCTATAGAAGGAAGACCTAAATGAACACTATTCTCTTTTGTGTGAACTTCATAATACGCTAAAGCCTTTTCTCTGACATCCTTCAGATCTGCATGATAATCACGTTCAATAATAGAAATAAAACCTAATGCCTTGGCTTTTGTCAATACAGAAAAGTTATCTTCAATAAGTGCTTCTATATTTTGTTCTGAAATATTTGTTTTTTGGCTCATCGCTTTTACACTGTTTTCTTCAAGTATCTCACTTAATTGCATGACCCATCCTGTGTATTAAAATTGCTGCTGCTGCACTTACATTCAGAGAATCAAATGCATGTTTCATTTCAATCGAAACTTTATAGTCTATTTTTCCCATCACTTTTTTTGAAAGTCCCGTACCTTCATTACCCAAAACTAAAACCCTTTTGGCATGAAAAGAAACCTGTTCAATGTTTTCACCTTCCATCGCTGCACCATATACTTTAAAACCAAGTTGTCTTAGTTCATTAAAATGATCTAAGATATTGTATGAAATCATCAAAGGCATATCCAGCAAGGCACCAGAACTTGTACGTGCAACAGATGCAAAATTTAACTGCTTCACACCTGCTACTATTATAGCATCAGCACCCAAAGCATAAGCAGACCGCACAATAGCACCTATGTTTCCTACATCTGTTAAGCCATCAAGCACCACTATAAAATCATTTTGTTTAATCTGTGAAAAATTGGCTTCTTCAAAGTGAGTCATTTCTACCAGTAGCCCTTGGTGATTACCACCTTTAGCCATAGACTGTGCCCATTTCTCTTCTAAAAATTTAATACTGTCATGATACTGATGAAATAATGCTTGTGGAAGTATATTTTTTTTGGCTACATACACAGTTTTTATCTTCTCAGAATGATGTTCCAATGCATGTAAACAGACTTGTTTTCCGTATATAATCATAAAGAATATTTTACCTTTTTTTTGCTTTTAGGGTGTTGTATATCTAGCATACCTACTGAATGAGCTCGTTATACCATTCTTTTACAGATTTATCACTCAACTGTGCCAAAAGTTTTGCCTTGGGTTTAGGTGCCATATCTAGGTTTACAACTTCTGAAAAACTAAGACTTTTTTCTAACACTTTTTTTGCACGTATGACAACCACCCACTCACCTCTAATGGTGAGTGTTTTAAACTGTTCATTTAATGATTGGGCTGTACCCCGATAATAATTTTGATATTTTTTACTTATCTCTTTGGCTAAAAACAATTCTCTATTCTCATCAAGTTGTGTTATTTCATGTAAAAGTTTTTCCAAACGATGTGGTGATTCATAAAGTACCGTGTTATAACCATTGTGCATTGCTTCACTCAACGCCAAAGTACGCTCTTTCCCTTTATGTGGCAAAAATGCATAAAAAAGGAATTTTCCTTCCTCAAACCCAGAGGCTGCATAAGCTGTAGTCACAGCTGAAGCACCTGGGAATACATCATATGCAATGTCATTTTTTTGTGCATGAGCAATAAGAAGTTGCCCTGGATCAGAAATCACAGGCATACCTGCATCACTGACATATACTACTTCTTTCTGGGCTAGGACTTTGCTAAATTCAGTTAACCTTTGTGCCCCATTATGTTCATTGAATGAATAAAACTCAGCTTCTGGATAACGCATCTCAAAACGTTCTTCAAGCAATTTTAACAGTCTTTTTGTTTGACGTGTATCTTCACAAAAAAACAGTGTTGCTTTTTCAAAAGTTCGCATTGCGCGAATAGTAATATCTTGTGGGTTACCTATGGGAGTGGGGATAAATGTAATCATGATTTGCCTTTAGGCAGTATAAAAATGCAGTTGGGGACAAAGGTCCCCAAAAAAGTAATGTGTCGCTTATGACAATTTGTATTTGTTTTTAAATTTCTCTACTCTACCAGCAGCATCAAGAATTTTCTCAGAACCTGTAAAAAATGGGTGACATTCATTACAAATATCTACTGACATTTCAGCTTTGTTTGTTCTGACTTCAAACTTGTTTCCACAAGCACAACTTACTTTACACTCGACGTAATCTGGGTGAATTTCTTTTCTCATCGTATTTCCTAAAAAGTTATTTTTATGTCAGGCAACCAACCTGCTCTAGTCTATGACTCTTCCTTCTTTTAAGCAAAGGGTAATTGCAGTGCTCTTTGGCAAGACAATTTAGAACGATATTCTAGCAAAAAATGTTTAAATAAAAATTAGAGTAGTATTTTAGATGCCAAAGCGCACACGGCACTTTCACTCTTTAAGACCAATGCTGTCCTAAAACCAACAATATTATCGGCTTTAACAAGCGCTGTTTCTGATTGGCTAAATCCACCTTCACATCCAACCACAATCGTACTGATTGGCGTCTCATCAACAAAATTATTTTCTGAAAAATGTAACATCTTGCTTTCTGGGTACTGCTCTAAAAAATCTTCTAAATTCTTCGCTACTTCGAGTATCATCATCTGACTTCTCCCCGATTGCTGGGAAGAGTTTAAAAGGATTTTTTCAAAACGTTTAAAGTCTATTTTAAAACTCTTTTGTGAACGACTACAATAAATAAATGTAATTTTCTCTACCCCTATTTCATTTAAGGAAGGAAGGATTTTTTCTATATTCTTGGGGTCTATCACACACCATCCAATATGTAAGGATGTAGAAGCTTTCACGGCCTTGCTTTCATTTCCTTGAAGTTCTAACTGGGTAGTTCTCTTATCTATAGCAGTGATTCGATAACGGTAAAGCAATGTATCTTCAAGGTTACGTAGACATAAAATATCATCTATTTTATGTCTACGTACTTTAAAAATATAACGGTGTTCATCCCCCTCTAATGTGAGTGATAGGGCACCTGCATATGCGTTATAGAGATATAACACCCTTAGCCTTTAAGACCATGAGTACAACCATCATAGCCACCAATAAAATTTGTACGATTGAAATTTTAATAAATGATGACTTTAATGCTTTATGTGTATCTGGGTTTTGTACATTTCCAACTTTAATGGATTTATACTTCTTAATTTCGAGATACATCATCACAGCCCAAACTGCTATCATAATAATAGTGCTTAATGTCCATCCTAAATCACCTGTAAAGACAGCCACTATACCAGCAAATGCTATCATTGTTATAATTGCTTGAAATACCATTGTATAGATAAAACTTGCTTTTCTAAAACCTTGAGGATTTTTTGCTGTCATAAAAGGAATAAGTAATCCCCCAACCAAAAAGCCTAAAAAAGCTTTAACCAATATACTATGTGCTGCTAACATTTGTGCGATTTCCATATGAAATTCCTTAATTTTTTTATCTTCATTTAAAAGTGGATTATACTATAATCATTACAATAAAACTTTAAAGGTAAAGCATGGCCGTATCTATCTCCCAAGCATTAGATATTATTTATGAAAATACTCCTGTTCTCAACTTTGAAATACTTCCTATTGAAAATACTTTAGGTCGTATTTTACGTGAAGACTGTGTAGCAACATTTGATTTGCCCCGTTTTGACAACTCCGCAATGGATGGATATGCTATCAAATGTATAGATGCAGGGACAACTGTCACATGCTCCGAAATTATTTATGCAGGGGATGATCCAAAAATGATACTAGAAGAGAAGAGTGCCATTAAAATTATGACTGGTGCACCTCTTCCTGGAGGCTGTGAAGCTGTGGTTCCAGTAGAAGATGTGACCCAAGATGATACACAAATCACCCTACCTCAGAACATAAAAATGTATGCAAACCTAAGACGTGCGGGTGAAGATATCAAAAGTGGCACAGTTTATTTACATGAAGGTGACAAGATCACTGCTTACAGTATTGCTTTACTTGCAAGTCAGGGAATCACACACATCAGAGTCACCCGACCTGTCAAAATAGCAGTTTTTGGTACAGGTAATGAACTTCATCCACATTTTGACAAAATAGAAGCACATCAACTCTATAACTCAAATACCCCCATGTTTCTAGCGCGTGCAAAAGAGCTCGGTTGCGAAGTGGTATACATTGGTAGCTGTGATGATACTATTGATTCATTAGAATCATCTATTCAGTCTGCATTATATGCAGATATCATACTCACATCTGGTGGAGTCAGTATGGGAGATAAAGATTTTACCAAAGATGCTTTTAAAAATATGGGTGCAACATTTTATTTTGAAAAAGTAGACATAAAGCCTGGGAAACCAACCGCCTTTGGCATCTTGAAAAATACTGTCATTGTGAATCTACCGGGTAATCCTCTTGCATCCATGGTAAATTATGAAATATTTGTCCGTGCTGTTATACGAAAAATGTCAGGAAGCAATGCATGTTATCATGGATTGGTTAAGACTATTATAAAACATGAATTTGCGACAAAAGGAGGGAAAAATACTGTGCTACTTGGTACATTCAATGGTCAAAGTTTTGCACCCTTAAAAGTTCAAATGCCTGGCATGATTTCCCCTCTTAAAAAAGCGGATGGATTTATACTAATACACCCTGATATCACAACACTACATGCAAGTCAAACTGTCAATATGATACCTATTAAATGGGATTTTTGCAGTAATAAAAAAGTGGACTTATTTACCCACTAGCTTATCTTCCTATATAGAAAGGAAGATAAAAAATACCTTACAATGTTGACATATATGTAGCAACTGCTTCAATCTCTGCATCACTCAAAGATGCTACTTGCCCTTTCATAAGCATCCCCATACCTGCTACATTTCTTGTACCTGCTTTATATTCTACTAAAGCTGCGACCAAATCTGTAGACGATTGTCCAGCTACTATGCCTGATTTTCCTAGTGCCTTTGTTTTACCATCTACGCCATGACATCCAGCACATTTTGCATATACTGCTTTGCCCACATTTGCATCACCATTTGTTTCTTTGGCTACTACATTTGATGCTGTCTCTTCAACTGCTTGGGTTACTTCCGTTGCTTTTTCTACAGCGGAATCTTTGATATCTGTTGCTTTATCTGCAACAGTAGAAACTATTTCTTTTGTTGCCTCTACTGTATTTTCTGTGGCTTCAACTGCTTTTTCTTTAAGTGTTGTCGCTACCTCTTTTGTTTTTTCTACTGCTATGTCTGCCACTTCTGCTGTCTTTTCTTTCACTGATTCAGTGACTGCTGCTGTTGCTTCTGACATTTCTTTCTTTGTTTTATCATCACACCCCGTAAACAGTAGCGTCGCTACCACTATAGATAACACTGTAATCTTTTTCATTTTTTTCCTTTATATTTGTAATGGTTCTTGCATATTATACTATATTTCTTGTGAGATAATTGTGAAGTTTAAACCTTTTTAGGGTTTATAATCATCTCTTTTTTTAAAAGTTTATTCCATAAGTGCACATCTGACCATTCACTTTGTACTTGTTTGGAGAATAGTATATCTTCAAGCTTTATCTGCCCCATACATTGAGAGTGAGCATCCTCCTTAAACCCCTGTGCATACCCCGTCTCTGTTTCATGTACGATGATGCTGTGAAGCTTTACCTCTCTCTCCCCATTTTGCATATCCGTACATGCCAATATACGTTCAACCATCAAGTAGATCACCCGTGAAAACTGTTCAGCAGAAGGAGACACAGGAAGCTCTATCCACCTGTTTGAATATGTTTTCATCGCTTCAATGTATTGCCTCTCATCCTTAGACCAAAGTGTAATCGCATGATCAAAAGAATCAATAAGCTCTTTGATGTATCGTTTTGTAAGTCCAAAGTCATACACCATCTGACCATTATCAAGATAATTTGATTCCAACAATACCTCTATCTTATAAGAATGACCATGTATATTTTCAGAACAACGCTGTGTTGTACAATCACGGACAATATGTGCATTTTCAAATTTAAAAAGTTTACGTATTAACATAATGTGTATCCTTTAATAGGAGTATAATTATCTGATTTTAACACAGCTAACTTAATACTATGAAAATGCTCGATATTTCTAAACATATCACTAGGAAACTTCAAAATTATTACGATATAGTTGCATTTATAACTAACCATTCTAACAAACAAAAGGATATCTTATGAATATTATAAAAAAAATATACTTTTTGTACTATGATGGTTTTAAAAATATGAAGCTTGGTAAAAGTCTATGGCTTATTATTCTTATAAAGTTAGTTGTCATGTTTGGCATTGTCAAATGGATGTTTTTCCCCAACCATCTAAAAACAAATTTTGATACAGATTTGCAACGTGGCAATTATGTTTTAGAACAACTTACACAAACAAAGGAAAATTAAATGGAAAATGAATTGGCATTGGTAGATTGGTCAAGGGCACAGTTCGCACTCACAGCACTGTACCATTGGCTATTTGTCCCACTTACCTTGGGACTTACATTTATAGTAGCCATTATGGAAACTATCTATGTAAAAACAGGTGATATATGGTGGAAGAATACTACCAAATTTTGGATGGGGTTACTGGCAATTAACTTTGCTATAGGGCTTGCTACTGGTATCATTATGGAGTTTGAGTTTGGGACAAACTGGTCTAACTATGCTTGGATAGTCGGAGACATCTTTGGAGCACCACTTGCTATAGAAGGGCTGATGGCATTTTTTATGGAGTCTACCTTTTTTGCTGTGATGTTCTTTGGATGGGACAAAGTAAGCAAGGGTATGCACCTAACCTCTACATGGCTTGTAGCTCTTGGGTCTAACCTCTCTGCTTTATGGATACTCGTAGCCAATGGGTGGATGCAACACCCAGTAGGTATGAAATTTAATCCTGACACTGCCAGAAACGAAATGCAAAACTTTTGGGAAGTACTTTTTAACCCCAATGGTGTCAGTAAATTTCTACATACCATTAGTAGTGGCTATGTTTTGGCTTCACTCTTTGTCATAGGTATATCTGCATGGTATCTACTGAAGAAACGTGAAGTACTTTTTGCAAAGAGAAGTATGATTGTAGCTGCCTCTTTTGGTTTTTTAACTTCACTGTTTCTGCTTATCAGTGGTGATGAGTCTGCGTATAATGTCGCACAAAAACAACCCATGAAACTAGCAGCCATGGAAGGGCTTTACCATGGTGAGGGGAAAGCAGGTATTGTGGCATTGGGCATACTTAAACCTGAAGAAGAGATACTAAAAGATCCTAAGCATCCTTTCTACTTTGATATCGAAATCCCCAATGCTCTCTCTTTTCTTGCACATCACTCTGCGGATGCATATGTTCCAGGAGTAAATGACCTAGTCTATGGCAACGAAGAACACGGTATCGAAAGTGTTGCTTCTAAAATGCAAAAAGGAAAACTTGCTGTGCAGGCACTCACAGATTACAAAAAGTTTAAAAAAGAAGGCAATGATAAAGAGGCTAAAATTGCTTTAAAAACTTTTGAAAAATACCAGCATGTCATGGGCTATGGTTATCTAAAAGAGCCAACAGATGCAGTACCTAATGTACCTATTGTTTTTTATAGTTTCCATATTATGGTAGGTCTGGGTACCTGGTTTTTACTCCTCTTTATCGTCGTGCTCTATTTCTCCATGATTAACGAAATAGAAAACAAACGTCTTTTACTCATGCTAACTGTACTCACTCTACCTATGGGGTATGTCGCTCAAGAAGCAGGATGGATAGTCGCAGAAGTGGGTCGTCAACCTTGGGCTATACAAGATATGCTACCAGTAGGTATGGCAACTTCTAACATCTCTACCACCTCTGTGCAAATTACATTTTGGCTCTTTGCAGTACTCTTTACCGCATTGCTTATCGCCGAAATCAAAATCATGTTTAAACAGATTCAAATTGGTCCAGAGGGAGGTCACTAATGTTTGATATTTCACTTTACAGCTTTCAAGTATACTGGTGGTTTATTGTGAGTCTGCTAGGGGCATTATTTGTCTTTATGACCTTTGTCCAAGGTGGACAAACCCTACTTTATACACTGGGAAAAACAGAAGATGAACGCTCTTTGATTATAGGTTCATTGGGTCGTAAATGGGAACTTACCTTTACCGCACTGGTCATGTTTGGGGGAGCGATATTTGCAGCTTTTCCTCTTTTTTATGCTGTGAGTTTTGGTGGGGCATATTATGTTTGGATGGCTATCTTATTTGCATTTATCATTCAAGCTGTCTCTTATGAATACAGAAGAAAACCTGATAATGTATATGGAGAACGTTTCTATGAGACCCTTCTCTTTATCAATGGCTCACTGGGTATTTTTCTTATAGGTGTAGCCTTAGGTACGCTCTATACTGGAGGAAACTTCATTGTCAATGAGATGAACCTCTCTCAATGGACACAACATAGTTATGGTCTAGAGGCTTTACTTCAGCCTTTTAACGTAGCATTTGGATTGATGCTCTTTTTTGTCTCTCGTATTGGTGCATCTTTATATTTATACAATAATCTTGATAACCAAGAGATAGCATCACGTATTTTTAAGACATTAAAAATAAGCACGACACTCTTTTTACCCTTCTTTTTATATGTATTGTTCTATATGCTACTCAAAGATACCTATGTTTATGATGCCACAAGCAAAGTAGTCAATATCGAATCTATGAAACTATTGCATACTCTTTTAGACAATCCTATACTTTTTATACTATTAATCGTTGGCATTGTTTTGTTTCTTTATTCAATATTTATTGCCCTATTTAAGAACAATCAAAAAGCTGTTTGGTACTATGGATTTGGCATAGTAATAATTGTAACAATACTACTTTTTATTGTAGGTATCGAACATACTATATTTTATCCTTCACTGTCAAATATACAAAGTTCACTTCATATAGAAAGGGCCTCAGGAAGTTACTACACGCTTTCAGTGATGTCCGTGGTATCGCTGCTTGTACCTGTAGTCCTAAGTTATATTTTTTTGGTATGGCGTTCTATGGATAAAACAAAAATGACTATTGAAGAGGTCAAGTCTGACCATCATCACTATTAGGAGAACATATGGAATATTTAGCAGAAATCATTTGGTTTAGCGTTTGGCCTGTCATCATTTACATAGCTGTAAAATTTGTACAACACAATATTAGACACTTTAATAAACTTGAACGTTTACAAAAATATGAAGAAAAATATGGACCTATAGAATAAACTAGATGGGGTTACACCCCCTGTGTGGTGTCAAATACTCGGATATGTAACCTATCGCTATACTTGAAATTATGTTTCATACAAAATTCAAATACAGCCTTGTCATTTCTCCATATTGTATCCCTACTCTCCCCTACTGGCATGCAGTATACATCTAAATTTGGGAGTATCTCCCTTATTGCATTAATCTCTTTTAGTGCAGTTGACTTCACCAAATCAGCATCTATAGTAAACTTTAAAAATGACTCTTTGGCATGGATTTGTACATTTTTAAGTGCCTGAGGCACAATGCGTTTTTCTATAGATTCAGCAGAATTCGCAAGTTTGAGTGAAAGAGCAAACGTACATGATTGGTACGCAGGGTATTTTTCAAAGTCTATCTCTATCGTACCATTGGTCTCAAATGTTATTTTTACGCCATACTCAATCATAGAGTCTACTACTGTGTAAAAGACTTCATCTTTAGCATACATCAAGGGCTCACCACCTGTGATGACCATATCTGGAATGTACCCAATGTTATCAAACTCTTTTTTCAAATGTGTGATAAGAGTATCAGAAGAAGTAACCTTCTGCCATGATGATGAAAAGTGACTATCTACAGCAAAGTAGGTATCACACCCTAAACGTACCTTTCCATCTACTTCATACTCTGCTCCAAACCCTGGACATTTTAAGTTACAGCCACCTGTGCGTAAAAAGTACGATGGTACCCCCGCATACTTACCTTCCCCTTGAATGGAGAAGAATTGTTCTGTTAGATAAAACATCAACCACCTGTCTCATAAAATGCTCGTTTTGAGATTTCTCTATTCTCTAATTCTTCATGACTCCATCGGTTCTCTTTTGGCTTGTCTTTAAGAACAAGTGCTAAGACATCCGCTGCTCCTTGAATATCACCTTTTTTAACAGACTCTGCGATGCTCATTGCTTCATCGAAGTAGAGACAAGGTATAAGATTACCCTCAGCGGTCAGTCTTATACGATTACAGTTTTCACAGAAATCATGCTTATGCGGGTCAATCAGCCCAAATTCATAACCTGTCTCTTCTATACGGTAATTAAAAGAAGGACTAGCCCCTTCACGTCCTAATGCTTTAATAGTATATTTTTCTTTTACTTTTTCTAGTATCTCTTTTCCATGCATACCTTTAAGCGCTTGGTCTGCATGAGCATTTTCCATATACTCTATGAAACGCACTTTCATGTCACGCTCTTTACAATAATCCATTACGGCTAAAATCTCATCATCGTTGATACCTTTGAGAGGCACCATATTTATCTTCACTTTCAAGCCTACTTCTAAGGCTTTATCTATACCTTCAAAAACCTTAGATAGGACATCTTTACCTGCTATCTTAGCAGCCACATTAGCTTTGAGTGAGTCTAATGAGATATTGAGTCGTTTGAGTCCTGCATCTTTAAGCCTTTGTGCCGCATCTGATAATAAAAATGCATTTGTTGTAATTGCTAAATCTAGTCCCTCTTTATAGTCATTTATCATCTGTATAAACTTATCTAGATCTTCTCTAAGTAGTGGCTCACCACCTGTCAGACGTATCTTAGTTACCCCACCATCAATCGCAACCTTGACAAATAAAAAAAGTTCTTCAAAGGTAAGTAGATTTTCTTTAGGTACCCAAGAAAAAGGTTTCTCTGGCATACAATATTGACATCTAAAGTTACATCGCTCTGTAACTGAAATACGTAAATAATTGACCTCACGACCATGTCCATCTATAAGCATTTTAAATCCAATATATAATTATTTAATAATTTTAGAGTATCTAAATATAGATAAAACGAGGATAAAAGTAGTAGAAGTAGTTATAAATATGAAGTGTTAACGCTGCAACTAAGAGGCAAAGCCCCTAGTTACTACTTAAGATTAATGGTGTCCTCTCCATTTCTCTTTTTTCCATAAGTATGCCAATATTGTAAAGATAATAAAGAATAATATGACCCATGGTCCTACCTCTTCTCTATGTTTTTTACTCGGATCTCCAATTTCAGTTAAGTACTCTTTTACTTTTTCATACCCTTCATGTGAGAGACCAACCCTAGGCATAGATGTTCCAGGAAGCTGCGTCTGAGGATTTTCAATAAATGTTTCCATAAAATGTGCCCCTCTAGCTCTAATAATCATAGAAAGATCAGGAGGTAGTTTACCCATATAAGCTTTTACCATATCTTGCTCTTCAATCACTTTGATTTTATGTGCTAAAGCATCTTTTTCATGCTTAAACTTTGGAGTATCTCCAAGTTGTGTTGTTTTTGCATAACGCATCGCATGACATCTCATACATGCTTCTGAAAATGCCTCTTTAGGTGTTACTTCACCTGCTTTTTTAGTCATAAGGTAAGCTACTACATCTGCAATAGACTGATCATCTGTAAACATTGTTTTGATACTACCCATAGGGTGTGTCATTGTATCTGCATACTTATGATCAACATTGGATGCCATCGCTGGATCTTTAATAAGTGCTATGAGATAATCCTTCTCATAAATAGCGCCTGCATGATCTAAACTTGGGGGAATTACCCCACCCATATTCATGTTTGCACCATTATGACAGCCCATACACATACCAAAGCCTGCTTCACCTGCTGTTGCATTTCCTTTTAATTTAGAAATCTTTTTCACATCAGACCAAAAGGCTTTTTTCTTAGCCACAAGTTCTTTATCTCCTGCACGTTCAGCTTCTTCAACATCTGCTGCACCATCATAGACAAAACCACGGCTTTCTATCTTAATCTCATTCCCGTCTGCATCTACTTTCTTGTGCATCTCGTGGTGTGCATATGGCTCTACTAAATAATACGTCAATAATGAAAAGAAGACAACAACTGCTAATATTTTTAATTCTCTCATGTTATGCTCCTTTCTCTATTTTTTTTTCAAATTTTGTAATAATAATCAATATAGGCCACATCAACAAGAATAACACTGCTGATACCAGTCCCACAAATGCAAATGTCGGATCTGTTGGAGGAAGTTTCCCCATTGCCGTTAGGATAATCATATCTACAAGAAGTACCCAAAACCAAATTTGGAAAAGACCTCTTTTATGTGCTGGTGCTACATTTGGACTTCTGTCCATGAATGGTAATAAAAAGAATACCACTTGTGCAAAAGCAAAAGCAATCAAACCAATATCTTTAGAGAATGGTCTCAAAATCTCATAGGACCATAAGAAGTACCATTCAGGATAAATATGTGCTGGTGTTTTAAGCCCATCTGCCGGATCAAAGTTCACAGGATCCATTGCAAAATCAAAATGGTAAAATACCAAATAGAAGAAGAGAATAAAATAAACACCCATCACAAACAGGTCTTTACTTAAAAATACTGGCGAGAAGGGAATCACTTTAGACTCTTTTACATTGCCCTCTTTATACAGCTTTGCAGCTTCTTCATAATCTATCTCTTCACCCTCTTGGTTATTTACGTGTGGTAGTCTGAGGGTACCAAAGTGTAATACAATCAACCCAATAATCACTAAAGGGATAAGTAATACATGCAACATAAAGAAACGTGTCAGATAGGCATCACCAGGAACATAATCACCCCTAATCCACTCTACCAAACCTACAGCTTCTAATGATCCACCAGCAAATAGCTCAGTAATAACCATACCTGCCCAGTAGGACATTTGTCCCCATGGAAGCATATACCCAGAAAAAGCCTCTGCAGAGAAGGCAACAAAAAGTCCCATACCAGATAGCCAGATTAACTCTCTACCTCTTTTGTATGAACCATAATAAATTCCAGTAAACATATGAATATAGATAATCAAAAATACAATCGATGCACCTACACCATGTATATGTCTCCATAACCAACCATAACCAACTTCAGACATTATGGTATAGTTGATTGAGTCAAATGCCAAGTTAGCATCTGGTTTGTAATACATAAGTAAAAAAATACCTGAGACAAGAAGTATGCCAAATGTTGCAGCCAATACCATACCCATAGCCCATAAAAAATTAATATTTTTGGGAATCCAATACTCAGTATTGAGTACTCTCATTAAAGTGTTCAGTCCTATACGCTCATCTAACCATTTATTACTAAATGGTTTAGCGTTTTCGTCAAAATGTGCCATTTATTTCCCTTACGCTATCAGACCAGCGTCTTTCATTTTTTTATACTCAGGTCCTTCTTCTCCAAGTACAAGCTTCGTGCCATTAACCTTAAATGGTGGTATCACCAATGGGCTAGGTGGTGGTCCAAAAATCTGATGTCCACTTGCATCAAATTCTCCTCCATGACAGGCACATTTAAACTTGTGTTCCCCATCCTTGTATGCAGGTATACATCCTAGGTGTGTACAAAGTCCAATTGCGATAAGGAATCTATCTTTTCCTACAATAACATCTCTCTCATCTTTTTCCATATCTTCAGTTTTTTTCAAAACAAAAATAGGTTTACCTCTCCATTTTTCAACATTCAATACATTAGGCTGAGCCCCAGAGACATCAATTTCAGTAAAGCCAGCGGCTGCTACTGATGGTAAAGGATCCCAAGAACGTTTTGCTGCATATAGTGCACCTACGCCACCAACAGCAGCACATGCACCAAGTGCCATACCCATAAAGTCTCTACGACCTTTTTCATTTTCTTGCATATTTTCTCCTAAATAAAATATAGTGTACTATTATATGAAGTTTAAGTTTTAACATAGTGCATAAATAACCTATTTACAAACGTTAGCTATCTTTTTCATGTAGGGGTGTTACTATTTGTAAGTTCATTGCAGATGAATATCATATCGTTTATAACTTGTATAAGCTCACCCTATTATAAATGACTGATTGGCTTTACTTTTTGGCTTTTTGTCTTAATTTGATATGTACATGTACTATCTCCAATGCTGCTGGAGTTACACCAGAAATTTGAGATGCAGAAAAAAGTGTAGGAGGTGTTGCTTTTTCAAGTTTTTCTATGACCTCATTACTCAGTCCTGATATCGTGTTGTACACAAACCCTGTTGGTATTTTTATCTTGAGCATATCTTCCATCTGTAGTATTTGTGCTTGCTGTTTCTCTATATAACGGCTGTATTTTGCTTCAATCAGTATCTGATCAATAATTTCATCATTATACTTGTCAAATTCTGGTAGTAGCGTTACAAGTTTTTCTCTTGTACAATCTCCACGTCCTATGACATCCATCCAACATGTTTTTTCATTGATTTTCACCAACTCAAGAGAAGCTAGTTTTTCTAAAAATGTTTTCGTAGGTGTTACATAGTTGGTTTTTAAAAAAGAAAGTGCTTCAGCCAAGTTTGCTTTTTTTACTTCAAAATCACGCATATATGAATCGTCTAACAAGCCTAGTGCTTTACCATAATGGGAAAGTCTTATATCTGCATTGTCCTCTCGTAAAAGAAGTCTATACTCTGCACGGCTTGTAAACATACGATAAGGTTCTTTAGTCCCTTTAGTCACAAGGTCATCTATAAGTACACCTATATATGCTTCATCACGCCTAAGGACAAAAGGCTCTTTGCCCTGTATTTTGAGGGCGGCATTAATACCTGCCATAAGTCCTTGCGCTGCTGCTTCTTCATATCCGGTCGTACCATTAATCTGTCCCGCGGTATAGAGTCCCTTTATTTTTTTTGTCTCCAAAGTATGTTTTAGTTCTGTGGGTTGCACATAGTCATACTCTATCGCATAACCGTAACGCACAATTTTGGCATTTTCCATACCTTCTACTGACTGAATCATTTCAAGTTGCACATCAATAGGTAATGAAGTACTCATACCATTAATGTAATATTCTGTTTCATCCATCGTTTGTGGTTCTACAAATATTTGATGTCTTGGTCTGTCTCTAAATCGGCTGATTTTGTCTTCAATACTTGGACAATAACGAGGGCCTGTACCTTCAATCTGTCCAGAGAACATAGGTGCTCTATAGAAATTTGATTCTATGATTTCATGTGTCGTTTCATTGGTGTAGGTAATATAACATGGCAACTGTGTTGGATTAAATGTACTTTTATCCGTACGAAATGAAAATGGTGGTGCGGGAGTATCTCCTGGTTGTATTTCCATCACTGAAGTGTCTACAGATTTTGCATCTATTCTTGCACAAGTACCTGTCTTAAGTCGACCAATCTCTATACCTAAACTTTTCATATACTCAGCCAACTCAACAGAAGCAAATTCACCTTGTCTGCCTGCTGTTTGTTTCTTATCGCCAATATGAATAAGCCCATTTAAAAATGTTCCAGCAGTGATAATCACTTTAGAAGCTTTATATATGTTTC
The DNA here is from genome assembly GCA_026982075.1 of Sulfurovum sp. GTDB lineage: Bacteria > Campylobacterota > Campylobacteria > Campylobacterales > Sulfurovaceae > Sulfurovum. The sequence continues at coordinate 21,950 of JALSHU010000095.1, forward strand.
CCAGTTGTGTCGTCACCCCTTTGACTTCATTCTCTTCAACAACAAGTCCATCAGCTATCTCTTGCTTTACATCTAAGTTGTCAGTATTGAGTATTACATTGCGCATATATAAGCGATATTGATCCATATCTATCTGTGCACGTGTACCTCTTACTGCTGGTCCTTTGGAGGCATTGAGTGTCCTAAACTGAATACCCGTTTTGTCTGTACACATCCCCATCTCTCCACCAAGCGCATCCACTTCACGTACCAAATGACCTTTTGCAAGTCCACCTATGGCAGGATTACAAGAACTAGCCCCTATTTGTTCTGCTAAAATAGTAATAAGTAGTGTTTTTATACCCATACGAGCAGAGGCTAGAGAAGCTTCTATCCCTGCATGACCACCACCTATGACTATGACATCGTAATTCATTTGAACCCTCTCATGGGGTACTCACACAGGAGCACTCCTACACATTTTGATATACCACAGGTCACCCATAATGATTGTCCTTGATATATTTATCGAATTATATCTAAAAAAGATATGAGAAGTTATGTTTTATGCTTGTCTTATTTTCTGGCTTAAATTATTTCTGATTGTATCAGCAACAATACCAAAATATTTTAGCTACATGGTATATGAGCATAAGTTAACAATGCTATTATTCCATTAATAAGACCAAAAGGGATTTTATGTATACAGTGCAAATGGAAAAAGAATGTGGATGCTTTAAAAAAAGTGAATACGCCAATAATGTTAAATTTGAAACACAAAAAGATGCTTATGCGTATGCAACTACTGTAGCTGAATTTATGAATGAAGAATTTTGTAATCAACATATTTTCTCCGCACACAAAGGTGATGGGGATTACTTCTTCATAAAAGTGGCTATCAATACCGAGAAAGTCACAGGTGTGACACCTCATATTTCTTGTGATACTGGATGTACTGCTACAGATAAATGGTCTCTAGAAGCTGCCCAAAAATCTGACCTTGACAACAGTAAGTCTTCTGAATAGTTTGCTATAATAACCAAAATCATTACAAAATAATCGAGGCATTATGTTTACAGGACTTATACGCGAAATCGCCACTGTGAAAAGATATCAAAACAACATCTTAACGATTCAGTCCAAACACACTGCAAAACTTGGAGATTCTATCGCTATCAATGGGGTATGCTTAACTGTGATTCAGTTACATAGTGATGGTTTTAGTTTAGAACTTGCAGATGAAACACGTTCTATCATAGATGAGAGCAAAATACGTGGACAAGTACATATAGAACCAGCCATGATGATGCATGACCGTTTTGAAGGACATATTGTACAAGGGCATGTGGATTGTATTGGGACGGTAAGTCAAATCATACCTAGAGAAAATGCCACAGATTTCACTGTTACCGTAGATAAAAAATATATTACGTATATCATTCCAAAAGGTTCCATAACCATAGATGGGATTTCTCTTACTGTCAATGATGTAGGTACAGATACTTTTAGGCTTACCATCATTCCTCATACGCTCAAAGAGACATTAATGAAACACTACACAGTTGGTACAAAACTGAACATAGAAACCGACGTCTTTGCCAGATATATAGACCATATACTCTCACATCGACATGGCAAAAAAGGTATGTCTTGGGATGATATAGATACGTTGCAAATGTCTTACTGATGAATTTCTACGATTATGTTTGCCCAAATTCGGGTGAAACATTGACGACATTACTTACACATAAAAATATTAAGATAAACCGTATTGTAAGCTCGAGTGAAATTGAGCCTGTTGAATATAAACAAACAGATGATGAATGGGTATTCGTTGTCCAAGGGGAAGCGACACTTTTGATTCAGGAAGAAACAAAAGTATTGAAATCTGGAGACATACTTTTTATTCCAAGACAAACGCCACATAGTGTCATTAAAACGAAACAAAATACCCTTTGGTTGACGATTCATATTACATAAAAAAATTTTATCTTTTTATGTATATTTTGGTAAACTAAAGGAATAAAGGATAATAAATGATTACAAAAAAAATGGCAAAAGCACTAAATGCTCAACTTAACCATGAATTTTACTCTGCATACCTCTATCTCTCTATGTCAGCCTATTGTAGTAAGAAAGATTTCAATGGTGCTGCTAGTTGGTTCTTACTTCAATATCAAGAAGAACTAGCCCATGCAACACGTATATATAATTACATTATAGAGCAAGGTGCAATAGTGTCACTTCAGCAAGTCAATAAGCCAGAAAAAAAATTTGGCTCCCTTCTAGAAATTTATCAGAAAAGTTTGGCACATGAGCAAACGATGACTTGTATGTTAAATGACTTAAGCAACAAAGCCTTAAATGAAAAAGATCACGCCACGTATAATCTCCTCCAATGGTTTGTAAACGAACAGGTTGAAGAGGAAGCAATATTGCATGAAATCATCTCAAAAATAAAACTTGTCAAAAATGATGGATATGGGTTACTTATGATAGACAATGAACTTGCGAAAAGAACATCTGCTAAAAATGGTACGTTAGCATAATATATTTACTTACTGTACATTGGTGTGCGTAGGGTGTAATCCTCATCCCGCATACTTTTAGCCTCAATATTGCGTATCTTTTTCAACTCCATATCTATATTCTCTACTCCTTCAAGAAATGTTAAAGATGCCACAGTTGAATAACGCATCATTGGCGCACGGTGTACAAAAATATAAAACCCATTTTCATACAACCCTAAACGTATAGCTGCAGCTGTTGAGTAAGTAGTGAGTATTGCATGTTCATTACAAATACCCCTTACATCAAAAAACCACTCTCGTGTCCAAAGTAAAGGATTTTGTACAGGGCTAAAAGCATCCTGATACACAATATCTACTTTTTCTTTTATTTTGGGAAGGCTTTGTCTTGCATCTCCCAGTAAAATTTCTATCTTAAACTGCTCATCCTCATATTTTAAATCTTCTGCAATAGCCGTAATAATATGCCCAATACCATCAAATTCTGAAGGGAAATTAAAAGTATTCAAAGAACGAACAAGTCTCTCATCAAACTCTGGAGAAAGTATATGTATCTTCGTGCTTAAATGATGTTTTTGAATATAGTACAGTGTTGCAAAAGTGTTGTAACCTAAACCAAAACAGATGTCTAAAATGGTGAGTTTTTCTTTTTCTGACTTAAGGTGCAATGCAGGTTTGACATGTTTTTCCAAACTCTCATACAATGCACCATCTTTAGTGGAGTGATAGGCTTCTTTAAATACATGCGAGTAAAGTGTATAACTACCATCTTCACATAGTACTAAGTCCTTCTTAGAACTGTGAAGTGCATTATTTATTGGCATTTTTGAGTTGTTTTTTACTCATTTGTAATTTTTCGTTATCCATTTTTCCAATCCCTCTGTCTATGACATCTGCTGCAATCGCCTTAGCATCATCCAGTGAATGCATTTTATATGTACCACACTGATGAAGGTTAAGTTCAGGGATATCTTTTTCAGACTTTACACCCAGTACATCTTCCATGGATTTTTTCCATGCTTTAGCAACTTTTTTTGCTTTTGGATGTCCCAACAGTGACATATAAAACCCTGTACGACATCCCATAGGAGAGAGGTCAATGATTTCAACATCCTTATCATTAAGGTGCTCTCTCATGAAGCCTGCAAAGAGGTGTTCTAAGGTATGAATACCTTTTGCAGAGAGTTTTTCTTCATTTGGCACACAAAAACGTAAATCAAATACCGTAATATCATCTCCACTTGGTGTTGACATTGTCTTCGCAACTCTCACTGCTGGTGCAATCATTTTCGTATGGTCTACTGTAAAACTGTCTAATAATGGCATAGGTATATCCTTTAAGTATAATGTTTATTATAGCTTTAAAATGGAGTAAAAGGGTTAAAAAACAAGTCAAATATTCTCATTATTTGGTAATTTTGGTGCGGATAAAAGTAGTTTTTGTGTATATGCATTTTGAGGCTTATGCATGACATCACTTACGAGACCTTGTTCTACTATTTTTCCTTCTTTCATCACAGCTACTTCATCTGCAATCACTGGGACGATAGACAAATCATGCGTGATAAACAGATAAGATACAGCTGACTCTTTTTGCAGTTTTTTAAGTAACTTAAGCACTTGCATCCGAACAGAAACATCAAGTGCTGATGTAGGTTCGTCACAGATAATGAGTTCTGGCTCTACTGCTAACGCTCTTGCGATACCTATACGCTGGCGTTGTCCCCCAGAAAACTCATGCGGATAACGAGTGATATAGTCTGCTTGCAACTCCACTTTTAAAAGTAATGTTTTAATATACTCATCCTGTAATACTCTTGTTTGAGGGCCCACACCAAGACTTATCATGCCTTCTCTAATGATATCACCAATGTTCATACGCGGGTTCAATGCTGAAAAAGGATCTTGAAACACAATTTGTATTTTGCGTCGATACACTTTCAAAGCCTTGTCATGTAATTCTACAAGATTGATATTTTCAAATTTCACACTTCCGTGTGTCACAGGAATCAAAGACAATATAGCCTGACCTATGGTACTTTTCCCAGATCCAGACTCTCCTACCAAAGCAAGTGTTTTACCTTTTTTGATAGAAAAAGTAACATCGTCAACAGCCTTCACATACCCTACTGTTCGCTGCAGTAAACCTTTTTTAATAGGAAAATGAACTTTCAAACCTTTCACCTCAAGTAATACATCCTTTTTTGTGTCTGTTGTATGTTTTTCTATTTTGATCATGGCATCTTTTAACAGGCTTTTTGTATAAGAATGTTGAGGATGGGTAAAAAAGGTTTTACGTTCTGCCTGCTCTACTATTTCTCCATGATACATCACTGCAATCTTATCAGCCATTTGTGCAACAATAGCCATATCATGGGTAATAAAAAGGATAGAAAGTCCTCTGTCATTTTGTATTTTCTTCAAAAGTGTCAAAACCTGTGCTTGTATCGTAACATCCAGTGCAGTGGTGGGTTCATCTGCAATCAATAAATCAGGTTCACATGCCAATGCAATGGCAATCATAACTCTTTGCTTCTGCCCCCCAGATAACTGATGAGGATACCATCCATATCTCTCTTGTGGATTCTTCAATGCCACTTCTTCAAAAAGGGCAATAACTTTCTTCCTAAGTGCATCTTTTTTCAATCCCAAATGTATTTTAATCACTTCTGCGACTTGTTCTCCTACGGTCATGACTGGGTTAAGCGCAGACATTGGCTCTTGAAATATCATGGCTATTTGTTTACCACGTATTTTTTGCATGTGTGATTCAGGCAATACAAATAAAGATCTGTTGTGTAATGTAATATCTCCAGAACGTATCGAGATTACATCTGGTAATAATCTCATGATAGCCAATGAGGTTAAAGATTTGCCAGAACCTGATTCACCAACCAGTGCAAATATCTCACCTTGCTGTATCTCAAAACTTATAGAATTTAGAAGTGTGTCTTTACCAATAGACACATTTAAATCTGTTACAGCTAAAATAGTACTCATGATTTATTCCTCGGATCCAATACCCTTTGAATCCTGTCTGAAAATAAATTTGCAGCCAATACCAAAATAAACATAAACACAAAAGCAGAAAATAGTGACCACCATACCATCGGCTCTCTTGCCATCTCAAGCCTTGCTTGGTTGATCATATTCCCCCACGAATGCATGGTAGGATCAACCCCCACTCCCACATAGGAAAGTACCGCTTCAGCAAGTACCAGACCTGAAAAGTCCAATACTACGGAAATGAGGATGATATGCATAAGATTTGGAATGATATGCCTACGTATAATGGTCATTTTCCCTACGCCAAAAGCTTTGGCTGCAGTGACAAACTCTATTTGAGATATTTTTAATGTCTCTGCCCGTAACAAACGGCACAAACCTGTCCATGAAGTCACTCCTAGGATAATAATTAAAAAAAGTAAACGTAAATCTGAACGCTCCAACGTCGTCTCAAACCATGTTGGATTATTGTCCATCATCACTTGCATAGAAAGTACCCCTGCTGCGATGAGCAATACACCGGGGATAGAACTGAGTGTGGTATACAAATATTGTATACCATCATCCACCCAACCTCCAAAAAGTCCAGCACTCACCCCCAGGATAACCGCAACGGGTAACATAATTAACGTTGTCAATATACCTATGAGTACCCCTGTTCGAATACTTTTCAAACTTTGATACAGTACATCACCTCCCACCTTATCCGTTCCCAAAACATGATAGTGATAACTTAATAAATATAGCCATGTAAAAGTGACAATCAACACCCCAAGGGTTATATACGCTGTACGCCATGGTAACTCACTTTTCAATCCTCCTCTTCCACGCCATAGTATATGCATAAAAATCAACACCCCTACTATCGCCAATCCTACAAATCCTGCAAAAATGGACTTACTGGTAATGTCATCTCCTTTGCCCACATACTCAAGAGGTAAATACTCCTGCTTTGTCACACCTTGTTCGTCTATCACAATAGACTTGGTATATTCATGTGTCGCAAAAGGTGCTGAGTAGGTACGTTCAGTATTTTTCATATTATGCGAGAACATGACATCCAGTAGGCTTGTTATCCCCCCATACTGTAACGTTTTATTTTGACTTTCATTTGACGGGGTAGCTAAACGAAAATGTACAGAATCAAGCAATGCAAATAGAAGATAAAAAAGTAATATAATGGCTGAAGCCATCGCGATACTTGACTTAAAAACAGTATGCCAAAGCTTTCTAACTTGGGGAGAGCTAGAAACCGTCCAAGCCCATAACAACAAAGATACAACCAATAACCAAACCATCACATCTGTCCAGAGTAATACAATTTTCATGATAGTTTTACCCTTGGATCAAACAGCGTATATGAAATATCTGTGAGTATCAAACCTACGATATACAGTACAGAACCCAAAAATACCATCGCCTTGACGATAGCAAAATCTTGTGCATGAATTGCATCAATCGTATAAGAACCAAGACCGGGAATACCGAAAAAAGACTCCATAATTAAACTGCCCATAAAAAGAGAAGGGATAATAACAACTACTCCTGTTAAGATAGGCAACATTCCATTGCGCAAGACATGTCCAAAGAGTACTTTTAATTCAGATAATCCTTTGGCTCTTGCTGTACGTACATAATCTTGATTGATTTGCTCTAAAAATATACTTCTGTACCAGCGTACCCCCGCACCAATACCTGCAAATACCCCTATAAGTACAGGAAGTATGATAAACCTAATACCATCCCAACCACTCTCATACCCTGAGATAGGCACCCAATGCCATATTTTAGAAAAAAGTACCTGCCCTGCGATAATATAAAATAATCCCGAAATAGACATAATCATCACTGCAAGAATCATCATACTTGTATCTAAAACAGAACCTCTAAAAAGTACCAAAAGTAAAGCTAAAGAGATATTCGTAATCAAAGCTATCAAAAAGGTAGGCAGTGCTATTGCCAAACTTGGTACCATTCTTTCTTTGATATCTGAACCAATATCACGATTTGCATCCGAAAAACCAAAGTCAAATGAAAAAAGTTTGAGAGACTCTTGTACAAAAAGTGTGTCAGTAGCTTTTTGGATACCTGCAGATTCATAATTAATAAACAAAGGTTTATCATAACCCCTTGCTTCTTTCCATGAATGAATGAGTTCAGGAGAGACTTGTTTGGCTCCAAGTTGTGCTCTTGCCATATCATCAGGACTGTTCACCATGAAAAACAACAAAAAAGTAATCAAGTTTACCCCAATCAAGATAGGCACTGCATATAAAATTCTTCGTATGATATAAGACAACATTTACTGCTTCTCCTTATAGATAACCATCTTTTGTCTATTGTGATACGCCCGTAAAAGAAGGAATCCCATAAGTATGCTAAACAAAACAAGCAAAACAAAAGGGAAAATGACCGGTTGATTCCACTCTTGTTGTTTCTTTACCCTTAAAGAAGCATTTATTCGCTTATACTTCAGTGTATTGTTTGCCATGTCATTAGGTAACACATTTTGATACCACTGGTGTGATAAAGCTAAAGATTTTGGATGAATCCCCCATATCCACGGGGCATCTTCCCTTAATATCTCAGTCATTTCTTTAATAAGTTGCATTCTCTTAGGCGTATTTTTCATGGTTTTCATTTGCGTAAACAGTGTATCAAATTTTGTATTTTTGTAATTTGAGCTATTAATACCTGCACCATTGGTATCCACAGAGGCATTACCACCATAGAGTAAAAAAAAGAAGTTTTCAGGGTCAGGATAGTCTGCATTCCAACCCCAGGAAAAAAGTTGTGCCTTGCCTTTCCTTACCTTGTCTTGGAAGCGATTATAATCTGTAGCTCTAATAACCAACTGGATACCGAGTTTATCAAACTGTTTTCGTTGCCAATCCATTAATGCTCTGTCATCAGGGCCTGTAGCAGTCGTATCATAATATAATTTTAAAGGTTTCCCTGTCTTTTCAGATATGCCATTGGGATATCCGGCTTCTGCCAATAATCTTTTAGCCACATTTAAAGGTTTTCGTACTCTTTTTCCCTTTACCCAATCATATATTACCTTGTTGGTACCCTCCTCTCCTTCTTCATACCCAAAAATACCAGGAGGAATAATCCCTTGCGCAGCGATACCTCTTTCATTCATAAAAATAGAGATATACTCTTCCTGATTCTGAGCGATACTAATTGCTTGACGCAATTTTTTGGCCGCTAGTGAATAGCCCCCCACAACTGGGTCAACCATATTAAAAGCCAAATAAAAAATAGATGGTTGCACTGAACCTTTTAAGACAATGCCTTTTTCTTCCATCTCTTGGCTCAACCCCATATTCCCACTTGTAGAAATCTGTACTGCTTGATCAAATGCTTCAGAACTGATACCTGAAGCATCATAATATCCTTGTAAAAACTTATTCCACAACGGAATGCTCTCTTTTTCTAAAGAATAAATCACCTCTTGAATAAAAGGTAATTTTAAACCTGCATCCTTTAACAAATCTTTTGGCACATGAGATGCTGCTTGTTCTTCCTTACTTAAAGTTGGATAATATTCTGTATGATAATTTGGGTTTCTAAGTAATCTCATCTGTTTGTTTGGATTATTTTCTGCTAGATAGTAGGCTCCCGTTCCAACAGGAAACCAATTGAGCGTTATGTTTTTCGCTATCAGTGCATCCTGCTGATAAAACATATCTGCTTCCCATGGTATAGGTGCAAAAAAATTCATACTTAGCCAATAGAGAAACTGAGGATATTTGCCTTTCATTTTAATCTGCAACGTATGGCTATCTACAACAGTCACACCCTCAATAGTATAAGGACGCAAATCCAATAACTGATGATTCTGATTTTTCTCTTTTGCTATTTGGGTAATCATACGTGAGAACTTTTCCAAACCGACAATATGTTCCAGCATACTGTCTAAAACAGGTGAATGATTTTGCCTAACTGCCATACGTTTAATGGCATAAGCATAATCTTCTGCATATAGGTTTCGGGTAGCTGTCTTGCTAAGGTCATAAGGTGTTTCAATCTCTTCTAAACTCTCTTTATCTAAAGCACCATATAACAACTCTCCTGTGTTATTTTTTACAAAAGAAGGATGGTTTTGATACTTAACATCTTTTCTTATTTCCAAAATATATTCAGAATACATCACATTGTCTGAATCTTCTTCTACTTCATTATTATCCTTATCCAAATAACGAATAGTGGGTAAAGTTGTAAGCGTTAGTGGCTCTAGTGTATAAGGTCTTTTAAGATAATTATATTGTAAAGGTGGTTCGTAGATTTGGCCGATGATAGCCCATTCATTCATGGAGTAGGAAATCACAGGATCTAACTTTTTAGGAGGTAGTGAAAAGGAGCTAAAAAGCGTATCTGTTTTTACTTTTTGACTGTCATGAGGATTATTCCACACATCAGCGTATACAAAAATACTTATACTCAATAAAATACTTACCCATTTGATACTTATCACTTTTGACATATACCTTTCTATTCACTTCCTCGTTCAGTCAGATAGATTTTAACATATTTCTGTTTGATTGCTGTGGTGGAATTGTTATACAATTTTTTTGAATAGGTTCATAAATTTGATTTATATCAATACATTAAGCTTTGATTTTTGTCACAATGCAGTCATTGTTATTTAAGAAAGGAAATTAAATGGACTTTAAAGAGAAAGAAACAACATATGATTCACTCTATGCATCTTTTGAAGAAAGAATAAAAAAGTTACAGAAACTACCTCGATTAAAAGAAGATACTTCTATCGAGCAAGTGATAAAAGAACATGGTTTCTCTAGAAGAGACTTTATGAAATGGGCAAGTGCTGCAACTGCGATGCTAGCTCTGCCTGCAAACTTCACGCCCCTCATGGCAGAGGCAATAAAAGTTGCTGATAGATTGCCTATCATTTGGTTACATATGGCAGAATGTACAGGATGTACAGAAGCGTTATTGCGTTCTGCAAATCCTAGCATTGATAGTCTTATCTTTGACTATATTTCCTTAGAATATCAAGAAACCATTATGACAGCAGTCGGCTGGCAGGCTGAACAAAACCTTGAACATGCAATAGAAAAGTATAAAGGAAGATACATCCTTATGGTAGAAGGAGGGATCCCTGCAGGTGACAGCAGTCATTATCTGACTATTGGAGGACATGGAAAACATGGAGAACAGATTTCTATTGATGCTTCAGAACATGCTGCAGCAATCTTTGCAATAGGAACCTGCTCCAGCTTTGGGGGTGTACAAGCTGCTGCACCAAATCCTACCAATGCACAAGCACTTAGCAAGGTGGTTGATAAACCTGTCATTAATGTACCCGGCTGTCCACCTGGCGAAAAAAATATTGTAGGTACATTGATGCACTATTTGTTGTATGGCACATTGCCAGCACTTGATGTATTTAATAGACCAAAATGGGCATATCGATTACGAATTCATGATTTATGTGAAAGAAGAGGTCATTTTGATGCAGGTGAATTTGTAGAACATTTTGGTGATGAAGGTGCCAAAGATGGGTATTGTCTTTATAAAGTTGGGTGTAAAGGCCCCTACACCTTTAATAACTGTTCTAAACAAAAGTTTAATCAAGGTACTTCTTGGCCTATTCAAGTTGGATTCGGGTGTATGGGTTGTTCCGAACCAGATTTCTGGGATACCATGGGTACAGTCAATGAACCACTAAGAGACAGACTCTATCATACAGCATTTGGTGGCTTAGGTGCAGATGCAACTGCCGACAGAATCGGCATTGGACTACTGACCGCCACAGCCGTAGGAATTGCAGCCCATGCTGCCATTGCAGCAGTAAAACCACCCAAGAAATAAGAAAGGGATATAAATAATGAATGAAGATAATACAATAACAGAAGAAGTAAGTCACACAGAAAACACACCTGAAGAAACACTCCCTTCTGGACCCAAAAGGGTTGTGGTTGATCCTATTACAAGGATTGAAGGCCACTTAAGAGCAGAAGTAATCGTGGGTGATGATGGTATTGTTCAAGATGCTTTTGTATCCTCTACACTTTTCAGGGGACTGGAAATTATCGCAAAAGGAAGAGACCCAAGAAATGTACCTCTTCTTATGCAGAGGATTTGTGGAGTATGTACCTATTCACACTATTTAAAAAGTACGATGTCTATGGAAGATGCATTAGGAATTACGATTCCTTACAATGCCGCACTTGTACGTTCACTTATGGATACCGCACTTTTCTTACATGATCACCCTGTGCACTTCTATCAACTTCATGGATTAGACTGGGTAGATATCACCTCAGCACTGAAAGCAGATCCTGCCAAAGCAAGTAAACTAGCATTTAAATATGCCGATAATCCTGTGGGAACAGGTGAAAATGACCTGATTAAAGTACAAGAGACTGTGAAAAAATTTGCAGAACATCCTCAGGGACTAGGACCATTTGCCAATGCATACTGGGGACATTCAACCTACCGATTTACACCAGAACAAAACTTGATTGCACTTTCGCATTACCTTAAAGCACTAGAAATGCAAAGACTTGTAGCACAAATGATGGCAATCTTTGGAGGGAAACAACCCCATCCACAGTCTTTGGTTATTGGCGGGGTAACCTGCATTATGGATATGTTGGACCCTGCAAGAATGGCTGAGTTTATGGTGAAGTTTAAAGAAATGGCAAACTTTATCAACAATGCCTATTATGCAGATGTAGTCATGGCAGCAGAGATGTACCAACATGAACCATCTGTCATGCAGCCTATTAGTGTAAAAAACTTTATGGCAGGAGATGGCATCTTAGTAGGCAGAAACGATTATATCCTCAGTAAGGGAATGATTTTAGATGGTGATATCTCTAATGTACTTGATATTGATGAAGACCTCATCACAGAAGAGGCTACACACTCTTGGTACCAAACAGATGAAGCACTTCATCCTTATGATGCAAATAGTGAACCAGACCATAGTAAAGGATATGTAGATGGCGAATCTGTAGGTCCCGATGGAAAGATGATTCACTCTAAAAATATTGACCCTAATGGAAAATACTCTTGGATTAAGTCTCCAAGGTATGACGGTAAACCTATGGAAGTAGGTCCCTTGGCTTCTATCTTGATATCTTACGCCAAAGGCAATAAACGCGTGGTACCTATCGTAGATGAGTTTTTACATAAAACAGGTCTACCTCTTAGTGCACTTTTTACCACTCTAGGTAGAACAGCAGCAAGAATGCTTCAGGCCAAAGTGATTGCAAATCATGGGCTCGAAGCTTTTTACAGTTTGGTAGAAAACCTAAAAACAGATGAAGAGTCTTGTGCTATTTATACGATAGACAATGATAAAGAGTACAAAGGAAGAGGGATAGGTGAAGTACCAAGAGGTATGTTGACACACTGGACACGCATTAAAGATGGTGTAGTATCTAACTATCAAGCAACAGTTCCATCTACATGGAATGCCGGTCCCATTGATGCCAATGGAGTAAAAGGTCCCTATGAAACGAACCTTATAGGATTAAAAATTGCTGACTTGTCTCAACCTTTGGAAATTATACGAATTGTTCACTCTTTTGACCCATGTATCGCATGTGCAGTACAAGTAATGGATGTAAGAGGCAATAAGATAAGTGAGTATAAAGTAGATCCACTTTATGGTGGGGTTTGTAGCGTATAAGGAAATAATATGAAAGCAGAACACAAAGAAGCTTCTCTAGAGGCTCAAGCAAAAGAAACAGAGCAACATGAAGAGATAGTAAAAGAGTTAGAGTTTTCTTCTCTCTATCGATGGCAACATTGGATTAGAGCTTTATCGATAGTTATTTTAATAGCAACCGGTTTTTATATTGCTATGCCCGTCATTGCACCCTCAGTAAGTTCTGAACCAGATAATTTTATGTATGCACTGTTTAGATCATGGCACCAAATTTTTGGGTTTGTTTTAACGGCTGCTATTATTTTTAAAACATATTTGTTTTTAATGGCACGCGAACACGAAATGGAAAGAAGTTCATTACGGGATTTATTTGATATAAAAGTATGGTTACAGCAGGTAGGATATTATCTTTTTATGACAAAACATCCTAAATTAAGAGGTGTGTATAATCCTGTACAATTCGCAGCATATATCTTCTTTTATATCTTGATGTTTGTTCTTATCCTCACAGGATTGGTATTGTATGTACATGTATACCATGAAGGATTAGGGGGTGTGCTTTTTGATGTCATGCGTTGGTTTGAAGTACTCATGGGAGGTTTGGCAAATGTACGTGAGATTCATCACATCGCAATGTGGGGAGTCATTATATTTGTAATGGCTCATGTATATATGGCTGTTTTTAATGCAGTATTTGGAGAAGAAGGTGCTATGGATGCAATCTTTTCTGGTTTTAAATGGCATAAAAAACATTAGGTTTAAAGCAGACAAAACGGAATACTGTTTTGTCTGCTTATTTTTATATTACTTAAGAGGGAATTGGATTTTGGTGTTGTTATATTCTACTCTCCCCTCCCTTGACAATGCACCTGTTCCCTCCTAAGTGATATAAAATAGTTTAAGGAATGAATGTGAAAATTTTGATTATGGGCATAGGAAATGTACTATTTGGTGATGAAGGTGTTGGTGCTCACATGGCGAATCTCCTAGAAGAAAAATATGAATTTATATCTCAAGAACATACTGTAGATGTTCTTGATGGTGGCACTTTGGCACAACGATTAATACCTATCATTACCGATGGCTATGACAGAGTAGTGCTTATAGACTGTGTCAATGTAGATGATGCTGAGATAGGAGATGTATACTGTTTTGACTTTGACAAAGTCCCTGATTATATCACATGGAATGGTAGTGCCCACGAAGTAGAAATGTTACAGACATTACAGATGATCGAGCTAATGGGAGATTTGCCTCCTGTAAAGATTGTTGGGGTTGTACCCTACGTGATAGGAGAAGACAGTACCTTTGCCATGACAAATGAAGTTGTAAATGCTACCATTACCATGGAAAAGAGTATTATAAAGTATATCCAATCGTTTGGTATTGAAGTAAAAACAAAAAAAGATTTACACATAAGAGATGTATCTGAATCAACATACATCAAAGGTGTGAACGTATGCTACTAGAACTACAACTTGACTATAGATCATCTTCACAAATCTATGAAAAAATATTCCTGCGTACACTCAAAGCCCTCTCTTTAGAAGGCACGCTGCTTAGAGAACACTTTACTTTAAAACTTTATATACACGCCGACACTGCAGAAGAGTTAGAAAACTTTTCAACCCATTTTTCCAGTGCTCTACCACACTCAATTTTTCTTTATGATACAAAAGCTACAATGGTAGAAAAGATGCCTACGCTTTCAACAAAGCTTTTAGAAAATACAAGCCCCCCTATGCCATACTGTCCAACATGTTTAGAAGAAGCTACAGATAGGGAACATGAAAACTACTATAATATTTTTACAGCATGTGAAGTGTGTGGGTATGGTATTGAGGGTGAAAAACGTTCATACCAAGAGGAGATAAAAAAAGCTGCATTGTCTATTCAAAAAGGTGAAATAGTTGAACTCAATACATTTTACGGAAAATATTTTGTAGCACTCCCCAACAAAACATGCCATCAAATCACCTATGATATACTTTGTTATGACTTGGCAACAGTTGAAAAATATACCTATGCAAAGAAATCTGAGATTACCTCTTTGGGCGCCATAGAAAAGCCCCTGATAAAATTAAAGAAAAAGCTCAATCTTGTGATGGATTATGAAGATATCCAAGCAGATCTTCTTCGTTTTAAACTGCCAGATGATTTCATCCTTTTTTTTCTGATGGAAGAGTTACATCAATTGGATATCCATCTTCTCTATATGACAAAAGAACATATAGCCCCCGATGACACACTTCTATTAGTCAATGCAACAAAAACATTAGAACCCATTGAGGTAGTTGCATCGGAAAATGATATTACCATCATCTCAGGGGATAAAGGTTTACCAAAATTCCCTATCAATGCAGAAAAAGTGAATCCACCTGAGGGTTCCTTTTACTCTGTGATTAAAGAGCATCATCTAGAAAATGAGATTGTAGCGGGTATCCATTTGAGTAGAAACTATAAAAACAATGTACTTATTTATGGTAAAAAATTTGGTACCTTAGAATACCTCTCTTTTGAATTTAAGTTTGATTCTATGCAAGAGATATTTGAAAATATTCATAACACCAATGAAACAGGCGTGAAAATTCTAGAAAATTTTAAGAAAACATTCCCTGAACATTATGAAAAAATTTCTACGATTGTCTTCGAAAAAAAAGTATTTAATCTCTATACTTTATGGGGCATCATGTCTATTATTTTAGATTTTACAAAGACACAGAGCATAGAAGAAGCGGCTAGAATTCTTGAAGAAGGTGCTATGTCATTTTTAGGAGAGAAAGGACCAAGAATCGATTATAAACTTTTAAATATTAAGCATAAAATTTATTTAGATCCACTCATGACCATAAGAACTGCAATGAGTTTTAAACTAGCCGGTGTGGATCAACTCACGCTTTCCTATGGTATCATAGAAAGTTTTCTAGAATTTATTGCAAATGAGTTTGATGAAGTGAAACAGAATATGGGCGTTACTGCTATTACTGTTACAGGTTCTTTGCTAGGAAACAGAAATATTTTTTCTAAAATGAGTAAAGAGATAGCCATAAATCATAATATCTATTTTAACAATGAACTCACTGTTGAAGGTAAAGGGATGTTTTACGGAGGGAACTCACTTTCATAAATACCCCTCCTCCATACACTATTTACTCAGATTTTTATCTTCATCTTTCACATGCGTAATTCTTTGTTGCAGCCCAGACCCAAACATTAACTCCTTAAATGTTCTATCTAAGGCTTTACTTTTAAAGTTTTTAGTGACAAGCTCCATCTGGAACCGTACATAATCACCCACTTTAACATCAGCTGCATTCACAGCAACCCAAAACGTTTTTTCAGTTTTTTCTTTCACTTCTAAGTACGTATATGCTCCACCTTGCTCTACAGACACCACTTCACCTTTATAGTAAGGATTGTTATTTTGTCTGGCATGAGGATTTGTAGTTCCTGCTACTTTTTCTGTACTATTGGTATCAATCTTTTGTACCATTTCTGCCAAAGACCCTGATTCTGTGGCAAATACCACACATGTTGTTGCGATGAGTAAACTTATTTTTATCATTATTTTTCCTTTATATTTACATTTAATTTTCGTTTAGGATACGCCAAGATAATCACAGTCAAAATAATACCTGAGGTCATATAAACCCAATAAGGGATAGGCACAGGGTCACCCGTAGCATACGAATGCATACCCGCCAAATAAAAGTTCACCCCAAAGTACGTCATCAATATAGAAAAAAATGACACGACCGATAATACTGAAAACAGATAAACTGAATACCAAGGTTTTATCAGCCGGACATGAAGCACCATCACATACACTAAAATAGAAATATATGCCCATGTCTCCTTAGGATCCCAACCCCAGTACCGTCCCCAAGATTCATTTGCCCAAATACCTCCTAAAAAATTACCTATTACCAACAGAGTTAGTCCCAGTGTCAATGCTACTTCATTAATGTGTCGAATATTTTTTATATGTGTATCTATATGGATACGCGTTTCACTTCTTAAGAGAAACAGGAGTAGTGTTATAAGCCCAAGTATCGCGCCAACACCAAAAAACCCATAACTAGCTGTAATCACAGAAACATGTACAGAGAGCCAATATGATTTTAAGACGGGCACAAGATTCGTTATCTCTGGATCAATCTCACCCAAATATGCTGCAAAGATAAAAATACCTGCCATCATCAATGATGCAGCCAAAGCAATCGTAGACTTTCTTAAAAATACAACCCCTGTCAAGACTGCAGCATAAGCGATATAAACCATGGTTTCATAGGTATTTGAAATAGGAGCATACCCACCAATATACCAACGTAACCCTATACCCAAAGTATGTATAGCAAAAAGTACAAATGCAATACTACTTGTGAATACTTTCACTTTTTTAGAGATAAGTCTATTGTAAAACATAGAAGTCAATCCATACACAAGTAATACCAATCCAAAGAACAAATATGCCATAGAAAGCCTAAAAAATAATCTCAAATGATTAAACCATACTTCTATTTTTAGCTTTAATTCATCAGGATAAACAGACTTTCCAAACTCTTTTTGATATGCCTTGATATCTTCTATATACGAAAATCCTTTGTCATATTGTCGGTTATATGTATCATCCAGCAACCTACTTGTGCTTCTTTTTACAATAGAATTGTCAGATGTTGCAAACATCGTTTTAAAATCTACCCATTTATTACGTTCATTATCAACTAAAGGGAACAACGTTAAAAGTACTCCACGGTAAGACATAAAGGCAATGTTAAGCCGCTCATCTGCTCTAATGATATCTCTCTCGTAGGTACCTCTTTTGGAGGGAACCAGCTGATTGGCTTTTTCTACTTCTGCTGTGAGTTTATAGTTTCCTTTTGCATCAAAAAAATCTGTAAACTTTGCCAGTTTTTGCTTTTTACCTACGCCAAGTTTTTCTCTAAGTTTAGGTGTTTTAATACGAATGAGATTCACTTTTTTCCACACATCTGGACGAGAAAACATCCCTAAAACAACTTGATTGGCATCCATGCCTTCCCATGTACTTCTTCCTGTAAGTTTATTAAGTACCTCCTTATTTTGTGTATCTAAGGGTTTCATCCTCCCTACAGGACCTTGTACGACCAAATTTCCAAAAGATGTGGCCAATGCTTTTGATTTTTCTTTATGTTCCAAGAGATAATGATCTATATACTCCCCATAATCTGCCTGTATCGGTGTGGGTAGGCTCATCCAAAGTAGAGGTAACAATAGTGAAGCAATAGGCATTTTTTTGATTTTAGAAATAAGATACTGAAACCTTGATTTTTTATCAAAAAGATTTAAGATGAGTCCTAAAAAAAGTAAGGCATATCCTATATAAGTTATCTCCACTCCAGGATCTTTATTGACGGAGAGTTGTGTGCCTTTTTCATCTGTATCATACGAAGTTTGAAAAAACTTGTATCCACCGTAGGTTAATGTATTGTTCATGTAAATTTGTGCGTCAAACTCTTCATCATTTACTTTATCTATCACTGTCACATCTGAAGAAAATTCTGATGGTGACCTACTTCCGGGATAGCGTGTTAAAGTAAAATCTTTCAAAGCTATATAAAACGGTGTTTCTACTTGTTTATCACCTATTTTAATAATATTGGATTTCTCTCCTTCACGTATATGCATCATCCCATCTAGACCAAAATAATGTGTCACAGCTGCACCAAAAAGTATGATAAGAAATGCCGAATGAAAGAGTGTACGTGCTTTGACACGATACATCTTGGTTTTATCTATAACAACTATAAGATTAATGGAAGCTATAAAAAAGGTAAGCTGATACCACCAAGCATTATACACCAACTCTTTAGCTCTGGCTGAGCCAAAATCATTTTCGATAAATGTACCTACAGCCGCACCTACAGCTAAAATAATAAACAATAATATCATTAATTTGTAGGAGCTTATTATTTTAACTAACAATGGAGGATACCTTTATTTTAACTGTTTGCCTGCATACATCTTTGTATAAACATGTATTTTAGTATGTTCATACAAAGATGTATCTAGGGCATATTACCCTAGATACAATGTGACCTGTCTTACTTTCTGTTGTTAAAGTAAGAAGACTCCAAGTCTACATCTTTTCTATTTTCTTTGTCAAGATCACCATTTTTCTCAGCTATCTTGTACCACTCTTTTTCCAATGTAGCTTTAAAGGCTTCTTTCTCAGCTACTAGTTTTTCATAAGGGACACCCGCAAGAGCTTGTGCCTTCTCTTTTGTTGAGAAATCAGGTGCAGCGTAATTCATCACACCATGTTTAGCCAACACACCCACTAATTTTATTCTAGCATTTTGTGCTTTCTCATTTGCCACAGCTAAAATTCTCAATGTCTCTTCTGGAGCATGGAAAAATGATGGATGAGATGCCACAGCATAATCCCAATACCATTGACCAGACCTTATGTCATCTCTTACTGGCTTAAGCTCTTCATCCGTAGCGCCTACTTCCATAGCTTTAGCAGTCTCTAGGTGTGCTTTAGCCAAGTTGTCCATAGCCAATTCATGAAGTTGATCTTTTCTTTCATACTTCCTATGCACAATCGCTTCAAGTGTTTTCTCATCTTGTCTGTGACACGGCATACAAGATCTATCCATTGTGTTAAGTGGGTTTTGCAACTGGTGGTCAGAATACTTCACGGAACCCTCTTGCGTATAAGGCATATGACAATCTGCACATGAAACACCTTTTTGTCCATGAATACCTGTTTTATACAGTTCATACCCTGGGTGCTGCGCTTTTAAGATAGGGGTACCTGATATTTTGTTCTTAAAGTCAGTATGTCCGACATCATTATAGTATTTCTCTGCACCTTCAACCGTGAGACCATTTGCCCAAGGAAGGGTTACTACTTTAGCTACCTTTTCTACACCATCTTTATCTGTCCACTTCTCTTTTTTGAAATAATATTCTACGTGACACTGTGCACAAACCAAATTACGTTTTTCCTGGTGTGTTGAGTCTTCAAATGTTGGAAGTCCAGCTGCCACCAATGCACGGTCAAGGTGTGGTACTCTCACTTGAAGTTCAGCCGTATTATTATCATGACAAGAAGCACAGCCAATGGTATTGACTATTTCATGACCATATTTCGCCCATTTTCCTGTAAAGTACTCTAGCTCTCCATCTCTCTCCTGAATTCTAGGCACATCTGGAGACTTACATGTCCAACATGCTGTAGGCATAGGCCCTGTTTTCGCATCAGTTGGGGCTCCTGTTCTAAGCGTATTTACATTGTCTTGTAATGCATAGTAATGTCCACGAGGTGCATTATAGTCTTTAGCAAATCCATATCCTGCCCAAAGCACAGCAAGCTGTGGTTTTTCTTCTAACATGTCTATGATTTCAGAACTCTCTTTTGTTTTCTTCCAAGAACTATATTGCCTAGGATAGTATCTAGCCCACTCAGAACTTTTATGCTTCACCTCTTGTTTCACCACAGGGGATGTAGTCAAGTCTATACGCTCTTGTTCACGCTCATTCACACTTTGCGCTAACAATGCCATAGTACCTATAGCAATCACAGAACCAGTGAGTAACAATTTGTAATTTATCTTCATCTTTCTTCTCCTTTTTTATTTTACTTCTTTGACACCAAGATTATGTGGTGTTGTTGTAAGCCCTCTTACTTTACCGTGAGGTACCTCTTTATGACAATCCCAACATTTTCTACCATTTGCAACATAATCATCTTTAAAGTTATGATACTTGTCTGCATTACTAGTAAGTGTTGATGTGATACTTTCATGACAGGATATACAATTTTTTTGTACCCGTTTCGCCCCATCATCACTGATTCTCATCGCAGGTTCATACGTATTAAATGTAAATGCCAAGGTATGATTCCAACCATCTACAGCTTTTGCCTTATATTTATCAAAGAAATTATCTGTTGGTAAATGACACTCCACACAGGTAACATCTCGTGCATGAGAACTATGCTGCCAAGTCGCATACTGCGTGTTCATTACATGACAGTTAATACAAGCTTTTGGATCTTTTGACAAATACGACCATGCTTTTGCAATATATGCCATATAAACAAAAAAGATAGCTGCTATAATAAAAGCGATAATAGCAAGTATCTTCAGCGTACTTTTTTCCTTCATCTCTCCTCCTTTTTCAAGTTTATAACCCCCTGAATACTACGAAACATAGTAAAAGTTATTGGTAAATCATACATCAGTCAAAGAAGAAAAAAATTGATATGCATCAAAAATAATGTTTAAAGAGTTCAAAGAAACTGTATATTAGCAGTTTTGTGTAGTTTTATCTATTGTACTTTTTGATTTTAAAATCTTTCAAAAAAATTATAGGCTCTTACTATATAAAAAAGTAAAGACTATTTATCTACATACCAAATAATTTGGACATTATTTTTAATAAAAAGTTAATATTATTTATAGAAAGCGTAAAGAGAAAGTAGTTTGCAAGAGAAACTCTCTTGCAAAAGGTAAAAGTCTCGAAAGAGACTTTGCAAAAAGAGAGGTAAAACCTATCTTTTCGAGAATTGTGGAGAACGTCTCGCTTTTTTCTTACCTGGTTTCTTACGCTCAACAACTCTAGAGTCACGAGTAAGTAAACCTTCTGGTTTTAAGATAGCTCTAAATGTTGGCTCAAACTCTACCAACGCTTTAGTAATACCATGCTTTAAAGCATCTGCTTGAGCAGCATAACCACCACCAAGTGTAGTCGCTTTGATATTCATAGCATCTAGTTGCTTAGTAAGTTCAAGTGGAAGTCTTACTTTCATTTTCAGTGTTTCGTGTCCACCTA
>JALSHU010000096.1 GCA_026982075.1 Sulfurovum sp.
AACGTTCACGTTTCCATGCTGGGGTGACTCCGAGTTTACGCATCTGGTGGACTATGTTTCCACCTGAGGTTTCTTTTTGTAACCAAGCACGCTCTAAAAACTTTTCACGCCCTAGCTCTTCTTTGGTGGTACCCTCCGCTAAGAGTTGCTTCTCTACGATGTTTTGCGTGGCGATGCCTGCATGGTCAGTCCCTGGTTGCCAGAGTGTTTTATATCCATCCATACGCTTGTAACGGGTAATAATGTCTTGAAGTGTAAAGGTTAACGCATGTCCTATGTGCAGGCTTCCTGTGACGTTAGGTGGAGGCATCATGATAGAGAAGTTTTTCCCGTCTTCTTGAATGTCTTTGTTTCCCTCTATCTCAAAGTATCCACGCTCTTCACAGAGTGCATAGTACTTGTCTTCGACTTCTTTTGGATTATAGGTTGCTTTTTTTTCTGCTGCTTCGCTCATGGTATATCCTGCGTGATTATATATTCTCGCGATTATAGCGTAATGGTGCTTTTTATTTTATGTGGCAAACTTACTTAAGCACTTTTATAGTGTTAAGTTTTTACATCTTACGATGGGGTATAAGAATAAACTAAATATTTATGTCATCTAAAACATTCAATAAATATTGACAAATATAATATATTGAACTAAAATAATTAAAAGGAGTTAATGATGAAAGAAAAAATAGAAGAACTCATAGGAAAAGTAGAAGCAGCTGAAAATATATCTAATGAATCTAAACCACTTATTTTAGAAAAAATACAAGAGTGGAAAAGTGAAGATCATGCCATCTCTGATATCGCAGTTCGGTTTGAAAATTGGTGGATGGAAATGGAACCTATATTTGCTGAACTTGGTTGGATATAAGGAGTGGAAATTTATACCCAATATATCTATGAGAAAAAATGGACAAAAACAGATGAAAAAGAGGCACTGCGTATTATAAATGAAGAGATGCCAGAAACAGATGATATCGCTACTTTTGATTATATATTGGGTGAATTGAAAAAAGGTAAAATGATTACTTTGGCATCGTGTAGATTTAAAGCTTTTAATTAAGGTGCTACACACTGTTATCATTTGGAAAAGGTGTAAATATGACTAGCATATGAAAAAAAATTTATCATATATACTATCGTTCTAATTAGTGTATGAAGTATATACGGAAGATAGTGTATACTATATTTATCTAAAAACTATGTACACAGATAAGGAGATTCCATGAGAAATGTTATGGCTGAAATATCGGTACTTTTTTCATATCCAAGACACATCATTTTTTTAATTATACGCCTTTTACTGGCATATGGATTTGCAAAACCAGCATTGCTTAAGATAAGTAATATTCAAAGTACCATAGAGTGGTTCGAAAGTGTATCAATACCTTTCCCTCAATTATTTGCATATCTTGTTTCTGGGATAGAAATTATAGGTATCGTACTTCTTATTTTAGGTTTATTTACCCGTCAGATTTCTGTTTTACTTTCTTTTGTTATGTTAGGTGCTATCTTTTTTGTGCATTGGGAACATGGTTTTTCTGTAGCTAATAATGGCTTTGAAATTCCTCTTTACTATCTACTCTTTTTACTCTTATTTGCAACATTTGGTGCAGGTAAATATAGTTTAGATTATTTATTTTTCAAGGATGGAAACCATGAATAGTGAAAATTTATTTCTACATTTTCCTCTTCTAGCAGCACATTGGAGTGTCTTGTTTAAAGTTTTATTTGTTTTATTGATTATAGTACTTATATCACTTGCTATTTATGACAGATTTATTCAAAGAAAAAATCAACTTCTTATAAACTATCCACTTATTGGACGTATGCGCTATCTTTTCTATATGTTGCGAAATCCAATGCGTCAATACTTTGGTGATGAGATTTATTATGACTCTTTTGAAAAGGTGGAATGGGTTAACAAGGTATCAGATGGCGAAAATCCATATTTGTCTTTTTCTTTGGCAAAACCGTATGGTAACCAAAAAACACTTTTTAAACATTCCAACTTTGTAAAAGAACTGTATGAAGTAGAAAGTGAATTTTCAGTTGAATTTGGCAAAGATAGAGAAAAACCATATATAAGTAGAAGTATTATTGGGCGTTCTGCAATGAGTGACGGTTCTATTTCTCCTGAAGGTACACGGGCTTTTGCAAGAGGTGCATACAATGGACATTTTCCCATTAATACAGGTGAGGGTGGTTTAACATCAAACTTTCTTGCGACTATGAATGTATGTGACTGTGATGAAGTGTATATTGAAAAAAAAGAAGGCACATGGTTTGCCAAATCAATCTATAAAATCACACATTTTTTAACAAATAGGGAAGTTTCACAGCGTGTCTATAGAAGTATGGTAGTACGACAAAAAGATAAAGGTTCTTTCATTTTTGATAGAAATGAGTTGATTTATTTTCGTATAGACTGGACTAAACCACTAGAACTATTTCCTGCAGAAGTACCCACGGGTATTCCCGATATCACCTTCCAAATGGGATCTGGTCTTTATGGAGTAAGAGATGAGAAAGGTCATTTTGATGATGAACGATATCAAAAAGTAATGTCTTTTTGTAAAATGACTGAAGTAAAATTGGCTCAAGGTGCAAAACAAACAGGTGGTAAATTACTTGCAACCAAAGTCAGTGATGACATTGCCTATTATAGAGGTATACCTGCACATCAGGATCTCATCAGTCCTAACCGTTTTCCTTATGCTACTGATACAGATACCTTTTTTGATTTTATTACACATTTACAAGAGATATCCAAAAAGCCTGTGGGATTTAAGATTGTTATCTCATCCATAGAAAATTTTGAAGTATACGCACAAGCTCTTAAAAAAAGACTTGATGAAGGAAAGAGTATTGCTGATTTTATCACTATTGATGGTGGTGATGGTGGTTCAGGAACTGCTCCGTTAGAAATGATGTCAAAAATTGGACTACCCATTAGAGAAGCCCTTCTTATCGTCAATAAATTACTTGAAGAGTATGATTTAAAAGAGCATATAAAAATCATAGCCAGTGAAAAAGTACTTACACCTGATGATGTAGTTGAGTTACTTTGTCATGGTGCTGATTTCATTAACATTGCCAGAGGATTTATGATTTCGGCAGGGTGTATCCGCGCTAGAGAATGCTCTGGTGCCAACGGTAGAGATTGTCCTGTAGGTCTTGCTACTATGAATGAAGCTAAAAGAAGTAAATTTCTTGTGATTGAAAAGTCTAAACATATTGCTTTTTACCATCACCAGCTCGTTTTGGGTGTACGTGGTCTCCTTGCAGTAATGGGTAAAACCACTGTAAATGAACTCTCTATGAATGATTTAACACCACGATTTAAGTACCGTTAAACTTTACTTTTTATAATGCTGTATAGACACATTATAAGGAGCACACAATGTTTAATAAAAAACTTACTTCACTTGTCTTACCACTGGTTACAACACTCTCACTTCAGGCTAATGATCCCTTTTTCCAAGACCCTTTTGGAGATGATATTTTTAAAGAGATGATGCAAATGCAAAAAAATATGGATGAGATGTTTAAACGTATGCATAATAGAATGCAACAACGCTCTAATAGGCTGGTAAGTCCACTAGGTACCTATAAAATAGCACAAACCCAAACATTTGTGGATAAAGGTAACCATTATGAGCACGTTACAAATATCCCTGAAAATAAAGAGAATCAAATAGACATCACCACGAAAGATGGAATCATCTCCATTACAGCGAAAATCATAGAAAAACATGAAAACAAGACCAATAATTCATACAGCTCATCTAGTTCAATGCGAATGTATCAACAAAGTATGCCTTTACCTGGTGATGCAGATGAGGGAACCATGAAGGCTGAATATAAACAAGGTAAGCTGGTCATTACAATAAACAAATTAAAAAACATGCCAAAGTCTAAAACTAATATCCATATCAATGGTACTACAAATAGTACATCAAAGGCAAAAGAAAACGAGAAAAAAAAAGAGAAACATGAGACAAAAGAGCAAAACAACACAAAGAAAAAAATAACGATTACTTCAGACATACCTTCAATGAGTTAAGTAAAAAAGAGGGAGGAAGAGCATTCTCCCCCTCTATTTAATTAGATAGGTATTACCGTAATATTTGGATCTAGTTTATCTTTAAGTGCATTTTCTATAGCAAAAAGTGTACCTGTACCCGAACTAGAACAGCTACTACATGCACCAAGATAAGAGATATAAACCTCATAGCCAGCACCTTTTTCTTTCACGCTAAGCACATCAATATCTCCGCCATCCATCACTAGAAATTCCCGTACAGTATTATCGATAGCAGTATCAACAGCAATGACTCTATGGTCAGGACTTAAATCTTTAAAAGGAATAGCATTTAAAGCATCCTCTGCTTCTTTTTGTTCAGATACTTCTTTTTTATTTGATTCTATTAAATGTAAAATATTTTTTTCGCATTCAGGATTGGATGCACTGATTTTTGTATAGTTTTCAGCTTCTTCAAGTGTTTCAATATTATGTGCAGCTATCGATGCTTTAATAGCCGCAATGCTTAGTGGACTCTCGTCACAAGGTACAGTTGACTCTTCATGTGTCAGTGGTGACTTGATATAATCCTTCACGGCTAATTTTACAGCATCTAGTGCAAATGTGATAGTAAATCTTTCAGAAGCAGGCAATGCTTCTACACTTGGATTATCTCGTAATAAACGCTCTAATGCAGAATAAGTAAGACTCTCCATTTCTGCTATGGTTTTGTTAGAAGAGATGAGTGCTAACATGTGATTCACAGCAATACCTGAAAGTATACCTTCATAACTATAACGGGCGAGTACAATGGTGTCTTCATGTGTATTAACAGCCCAGTGAAGTGTAAGTTTATAATCTACTGAATCATCTCCATAGCTATAACTAAAAACTGTAGCGCCTAACTCTTTGGCTTCTTCATCAGAAATCGTACCTTTATATTTAGGGTTGTCTATAAACATAGCAACCTTGATACCATACTCATTTTTTTCTTGCTGTAAATCCATCTTTAATTCCTTTGACATATATGAGCCTACTTTAGCAGGCTAAGCTAAAAGTAGGCTAAAAGTAGATTTTACTCAATTACTTCTTCTTCAAAATCACTTCCTTTAGAGAACTTAAGATAGAGTATAGGAAGAATAATAAGTGTCAGAAGTGTCGAACTTACTAGTCCATTGATAACCACAATAGCGAGTGGCCGTTGTATCTCAGAACCAGGTCCTGTAGCAAAAAGAAGTGGTAAGAGTCCAAAAGCTGCAATACTGGCTGTCATCAGTACCGGTCTTAATCTTTTAATGGCTCCTTCCATGACAGCCTCTTTAAGTGCAATACCATTTTTGACAAGGTAATTGAAATAGTTTACTAAGACCACACCATTGAGAACAGCAATACCAAGCAGTGCTATAAATCCCACTGAAGCAGGTACTGACATATATTCACCACTTAAATATAATCCTATAAATCCACCAATAAGTGCTAATGGTACGTTAATCAATACAATAACTGCTTGCTTAAATGAACCAAACGAGATAAAAAGTAAAATAAAGACTAACAAGAGTGCTAAAGGTACAATGATAGCAAGTCTATCTGCTGCACGCTGCTGATTTTTAAATTCTCCACCAAATGTGAGGTAATAACCAGCAGGAAGTTTAATTTCTTTTTTTATTTTCTCTTTAGCTTCCTCAACAAAACTAACAAGGTCTCGTCCTTCTACATTGGTTTGTACAATGGTTTTTCTATATCCATGTTCATGTACTATTTGTACCGGTCCTGCACTTGAGACAAACTCTACAAGCGTGCTTAAGGGAACAAAGTTTCCATTTTTTAAAGGATAGTATATTTTTTTTAACTTACTTAAAGAGTTTTGTAGACTTTCATCTCCTTTGACCATAAGATTGATACGTCTCATACCTTCTTGTATAATGCCTACTTTTACACCTGTAACCATCGCTTTTAAAAAATCATTGATTTCTTGTTGGGCTATACCATAATATGCCATGGCTTTTTTATCGAAACTAAGTTCCAAGTATTCTACGCCCTCATTGGCTTTTTTATAAACATCTGAACTTCCAGGTATAACTTCTAATATATCTTTAATTTTAACTGCTATTTTTTCAAGTTCATCATTATCACTACCAAAAATATCTATAGCCAAATCACCACGTACACCTGTGAGCATCTCAGATACTCTCATTTCTATGGGTTGAGTAAAACTAGACTCTATACCTACAAACTCATCAAATACTTTGCGTATTTCATTGATAACAAATTCCTTGGAAGGTTTTCTCCATTGACTTTTATCTTTAAGCACTAAGAAAGTATCCGTATCGTTGAGTCCCATAGGATCAAGTCCCAATTCATCACTCCCTGTTCTAGCGATAATATCTTTAATCTCTGGTACAGAAGCTATGAGTTTTTGTTGTACTTTAAGATTCAGTGCCAAACTTTCTTTAAGAGAGATAGAGGGCAACATCTCTACACCGATAATAATACTTCCTTCGTCCATCGTAGGCATAAAAGACTTTCCTGTTTTAGATGCCATAAAAAGTGATGCAGCAAAAAGTATAAGTACAGATGCGATGGTTCTTTTCCAATGTTTGATACAAATAGCTAAGATAGGTCTATATCTTTTGGTAAGTACCCTAATGAGCCATGACTCTTTGTCTGGTCTCTTGCTCAATATAAAGGAACTAAGTACAGGAATGAGTGTCAATGCCAAAACCAAAGAGGAGAAAAGCGCAAAAATAATACTCAGTGCCACAGGTCTAAAGAGTTTACCTTCAAGCCCTTCAAGCGTCAATAATGGCATAAATACAATGATAATGATAAGCACACCGGTAATGATAGATGGTGCCATCTCAACCGTTGCCTGATAAATAATATGTAGTTTAGTCTCTTTTTTATTTTTTTCATTTCCCAATTCCGCAGTAATATGTTCGACCACCACTACAGCAGAATCAACAAGTATCCCTATGGCAATAGCAAGTCCACCTAGACTCATAAGGTTTGCGGTCAGTCCAAAATATTGCATAGCTATAAAACTCATAAGAAGCGCAAAAGGCAAAATAAGTGCAACGGAAAGTGCAGAAGCCAGGTTTCCAAGCATCACAAGTAATATTACCATGATGAGGACAATGGCTTCATAAAGTGCATTCTTTACAGTACTTGTAGCAAGGTCTACCAAATCAGAACGGTCATAAAATATATCTATTTTAGTACCCTTGGGGAGCATTGGTTCTAAGTTGGCTAGTTCTACTTTCACTTGCGTCAGTACTTTTTCTGTGTTACTCCCTTTAAGTCCTAAAACCAATCCTTGTACTGCTTCCCCTTTACCATTTTTACTTACAAACCCTGCACGAGTGAGATACCCAAACTTAACAGTTGATATGTCTGCGATGGTAATAATTTTATCACCACGTTTTACTACAGGAAGTGATTTGATGTCATCCAGTGAATTTAGTTTACCTACGGATCGCACTAAGATACTTTCAACACCTTGTGAAACACGTCCTGCACCATCATTTTGGTTGTTCTTTTCTAAACTCGAAAAGATATCATCTAAACTGACACCCATTGCACGCATTTTATGAAGATCAGGAATTACCTCATAGGTTTTTACTTTTCCTCCCAGTGCATTCACCTCTGCCACACCTGATACAGAACGAATTTTAGGTGAAATAATCCAATCAAGTAATGAACGTTTCTCTTCTAAAGATAGCGTATCTGACTCTATAGTAAACATCAAAATATCACTTAGCGGTGTAGAAATAGGCGCAAGTCCCCCCTCCATATTTTTAGGGAGTTCTCCTCTAATATCAGAAAGACGTTCAGTGACTTGTTGTCGTGCCCAGTATATATCAGTGCCTTCTTCAAAGTCTATGGTAATGTCACAAAGCCCGTATTTAGCAATACTTCTCATCATTTTTTCATGAGGTATACCTAACATTTTCATCTCGATAGGCGTGACAATGCGTGACTCTATTTCTGCAGGTGTCATACCACTGGATTTGATGATTATCTTCACCTGAGTAGGTGAAATATCAGGAAAAGCATCAACAGGTAGTTCTTGATAAGCCTTAATACCAAAACCTAAAATAACTAAGGCAAGTAATGATAAAAACAACCTTTGTGCAAGTGCAAATTCTATAATTTTATTCATCACCTTCACCTAACATATTTTTTAAAATAGCCACTGAAGAGCTTGCAATAGTTCCAACAATCTCTGGGTTTATTTTAATGTAATAGGCTTCATCATCCTCTGAAAGTATTTCTATAGGTACATCACGATAACCTTTACTACTTTTTACAAAAACAATTTGTTTCTTGCCATCTTTTATAACAGAGGTTTTATGTATCCTCATGCTTTTTGAGACTATAAATATCTGTGCACTTTCACGTAATCCTGCCACAATATTCACTTCTTTGGGAATGACAAACCGAACTTGTCTTGTTTGATTTTCTCTATTAATCACTGGAGAAATTTGTAATATCCTACTCTGAAAAGTTGTTCCATATATTTTAATACTTACTTCTTGTCCCTCTTGGAGGTTTTTTGTACGTTTTGCTTCTATATTTGTCTCAAGCCAAAGACTACCTTGTTTTTGAATGACAAAGAGGGCATCGCCTGTAGTAGCACTTTTACCTGGTGCAGCATTTAGTACAATAATGCTGCCTTCTACATCACTTTTCACATCAAGAGTAGGGCTGAGTATAAGTTGATTAAAAAGCGTATCTATCATCGTATTACTGGCACCATAACTTTTAAGTAGTGCTTTAGATGCAACCACTCTTATCTTATCTGCTCTAAGTTCTGCATTAGCAGCGATACACTCCTTTTTAGGAATGATATCTTCTTCACACAGTAAGTTTTTACGTTCAGTAAGGTGAGAATGGTGTTTAAATTCTATCGCTTCGGAAATAGCTTGTTGTTGTATCGCTATCCACTCTGTACCAGTGACTTTTGCAAGTATGTCTCCCTTATGTACCATCTGATATTGGGCTACATTCAAGGTTTTTACATTGGCTTCAAAAGGAAGTGAAACGGTATGTAAAAGAGTTGGTGGTGTAACAACCTCTGCTACAAAGCCACCTAAAGGAAGATACTCAAAAAGCTTTGGTTTTTCCAATGTAATTTGCCAGTTTTTTTCTTGTTCTTCACTCAATATAATTTCGCTAGTATACGAAAAAGTTAAAAGTATACTGAGTATTATCATATATTTTTTCATTATTTTAGTCCTTTTTTTCACTCAAAGTATAAAGTCTAAAGAGTGTGTTGTAATATGCTTTTTTATGTGCATGGAGTTCTTGACTTAGTGTGTAAAGTTGTTGTCGATTAAGTAAGTATTCGATAACAGACGTTTCGCCTAAATTATAGCTTTTTTTGATGAGGGGCAATAACTTTTTTTTGTAATTTCTATAGTTTTTAGAAAGACTTTGTATCATCAATGCTTGGTTGAAAAGTTGCGCTTTAAATTCTTTCAATAATGACTTTTTTTCTAGCATAGCTTGTTCAAAACCATATTCAATGGCAGATGCCTTATGCATAGCTGCAACGCGTGCATGTTCATTACGTTCAGAAGTAAAACTAAGAGGTAGAGAGATACCTATAGTATATCTGTCTACATCCAACTCTTTTCCATATTGACCATTAATTGTAACCGACTCGAATGCATTGTCATAACGACTGAGACTCTTTTTAGCACTCTGGAGACGCTTTTTTTTTGCCTCTTTTGAAAGGGAAAAAGAATGTTCTAGTTTGATTTTACTGCGAATAGGATAGATATCCTTACAGGAAAGTTTTGTATTTTTATTGTATCCTGTACGGCTAAGCATCAAAATCTTCTGCTTGGAAATTTCTTGCAGCATTCTCATCTCTTGAACTTGTGCAAGAAGTCTATTCTTTTCATTTTCGAGTTGCATAAGTTCTGATTTTGAAATCTCTTGATATTTATAGGCTTTTTGTTTCTTATTATAAAGTGTAAGTAAGTCCTTGTAGCTTCGTTTTATATTTTTGTAGTTTTCTACATCCAAGCAGTGTGTATGGTAAATATTTTTTAAGCCATTTCGAAAATCAATTAAAACCTTCTCCGCCTCAATACGCGAAGCCTCTGTTTGTAAGTTTGCTATAGTACGTTCTTGATTTTGAATGTTACCAAGTTTTATATTTTTTGAAATACCTACAGCATATTCATATCCATCTGTTCCAAGTTGGGGTCTAGCTCTACTGCCTTCAAGGTAAAGTCCAAATGGATTATTGGCTGTATCCGATAGAGTTTGAGCTCTTATCGCTAAAGCTTGTTGATCAAATGATTTTGACATTACGTTATGTTCCTCTGCACAAAGCAGTATTTTTTGAAGTGTAAGTGTTGAGGCATAGGTAACAGTAAGACCCAAGCCTATTAATATCCCTAGTAGGATTTTCATATATAACCTTTATTGTAAAATTTTAAGAGTAATAGGGTGTAAAAATAAAGGTTAGGCTATAGGGGGTTTGATACTTGTTTCTTGAAAAGGAGGGGTATAAAAAGTATTTTGATGAAGAACATTACTTTTGAGAGTAGGGGTTGAAAGAAACAAATACGTCTCTTCTATAACTGCCATAAAATGAAAAATATGGTGATAATCACAAATATCACTAGATTGTGAAAAGGAAATTTGTTCTTGTACGTAGATATGTATGGAAGTATTAGCATTAATTTCTTCTGCAAGTACAGTATCATGTACTATATGAAAAAAGAGTGTAAACAATAGTAAAAACTGTAAGAGTTTCTTTTTCAACACAGTGCCTTTATACATTTTGTGTAGTATATCAAAAAATGGTTAACAAGTAAAAGAAAAAAATTATCTAGTAGAGAAGAAGAAAATCTTCTACTCTTTCTTAAAAAACAACACATACAATCCTGGTAAAACCAAAAGTGTGAGTATGGTTGAAGAGATGATACCTCCAGTGACCACTACAGAAAGTGGGTACTGTATCTCGCTTCCAACCCCTGTAGCATAGAGTAGGGGTAAGATACCAAAGAGGGTGGTAAAGGCTGTCATGAGGACAGGACGTAAACGTAATAGGGTGGCATCTTTGACTAAGTCTTCAGTTTGTACTGTTGGGAACTTTTTTCGTAACTCATCTATAAAAGACACCAAGACAATACCATTGAGTATCGCAATGGCAAAGATGGCGATAAAACCAACGATAGCAGAGACTGAAAGATAGATATCAGCCAAAAGAAGAGCAACGATACCTCCCATAAGACCAAGTGGTACCCCTAATAATATAAGGAAAGCCTTTTTAAATGAATTAAAGGCAGTGTAAAGTAACAAAGTAATGAGCAAAAGTGTAATAGGGATAATCATAGCTAAGGTCTTAGTGGCTTCTTGCATATTTTTAAAGTCACCTGCCCATGTAATATAGTAGCCATCGGGGATGTTAACAATTTGTTTTATCTTCTCATCAGCTTCTGCAACGAAAGTGGCAATATCACGCCCTTCTACTTCAAGGGAAAGTACCATGTATCTACTTAAATCTGCACGTTTGATAAAAGCAGGACCTTGCACAGTTGTAATATCACACACTTCTTCAAGTGTCACTACCTTTCCAGAATGAGAACGCAAGATAAGAGATTTAAGCATGTGGATGTCTTTTTTTGCATCTTTAAGTTTTGCTACTATCCCAAAACGTTTAATACCTTCTATCTTCTGGGTGACAGGCTCTTCACCTATACCATAACGAATAACCTGCATGATATCTTCTACATTCAACCCATAACGTGAGAGAGCCAGGTAATTTGGTTTGATATTGATTTGGGCTTGTCCCAGTTGTGTTTCTACTTCAGCATGATCTAGCCCTTCTATCGTACGTAGCACATTAGAGATATCTGAGGCAATTTTTGCCATTACTTTTTGGTCATCTCCATAGATTTTTACCGCAAGTTCAGCACTCACACCTTCTAGTAACTCTTCTATACGCATAGCAATAGGCTGTGTAGAAATGAACTGTAAGTAGTTAAACTTCTCTTTGAGTTTGGCAGTCATCTCTTTATCAAGACGAGGTATCTCTTTAAATTCAGGATTAAGTGTTAGTAATACCTCCATGTAGTTGGCTTGTGCAGTCTCACCTTTTTCACTTCTTCCTATCATAGAGAGTACTGAATTTACTTCATCAGGGTAGGTTTCTAATATAAAATTCTCTATGGCTTGAGCATTTTCAACATTTTGTGTGAGCGCCGTACCTGGTATGGCAATGACTCTGTACATAATCGTTTCTTCATTAAGCTTAGGCATAAATTCTCGTCCCTGTCCAGAAAGTAATGCTGCGAGCACAAAGAAAATAAAAAAAGTAATAATCACCAGTTTTTTAGCATGCCTCAGTGATAAAGTCAATAGAGGTGTATAAAAAGATTTAATCACATGCATTAAAGGTGAGTTTGCATGTTTCCCCTGTTTTAACATCATGTAAGAAAGCACTGGTACAAGTAACAGAGCTACAGCTAAAGAGCCAAGCATAACAAATACAATATCAAGTGCCATAGGCGTATAGAGTTTTCCTGCCAGTCCTTCAAGACTAAGTAGAGGGATGAACACTGTAGCAATAATAAGTAAAGCAAACAGAACGGGCTTTGCTACTTCAGCTGTAGCATCAGATATAACCTGAGCACGTGAAGCATCTGGATTTTCATGTAGAAGTCTAAAACTATTTTCTACAACTACAATGGTACCATCAACTATCATACCTATAGCGATGGCTAGACCTGAGAGTGACATGAGATTGGCACTTATGCCATACCATTGCATCATCAAAAAAGCTATAAGCAAAGAGATAGGCAAAGAGAGAATAACGATGAAAGCAGATCGTAACTCAAAAAGAAACAAAAAGAGTATAATAGCAACCAAAATAGAACCAGTGAGTAGGGCAGAAGTCATGGTATTAACTGCCTTTCGTGTAATCTCACTCCTATCATAGATAATATCAATACTTACACCATCAGGTAAAGCTGCTTCAACCAATGGCATTTTCTCTTTAATAAGTTGTACCACTTTTGCAGCATTGGTTCCAGAACGCTGGAGTACCATACCAAAAACACGTTCTTTTCCATCAACTGAAACTGCACCAAAACGAGGTGCTCTTCCAACTTGAACAGTAGCAACATCTTGTATGGTGACTGCCTTTGCATCTTTTGTGCGGATAACAGTATTACGTATATCATCAAGATTTTGGTAAAGCCCAGCCCCACGTATAAGATACTGTTCACGGTTAAACTCCAAGTACTGACCACCTACTGATTGGTTAGATTTTTCTAGTGCACTGAGTATCTCATTATAAGTAATATCTACATTTTGTAGACGTTTTGCATCTATAAGAACCTCATAGTGCTTTTCAAATCCACCCCATGAGATAACCTCTTCAACACCATCAACAGATTTAAACAGTGGTGTTACTGCATACTGATGCATTTGACGTAAGTCACTAGGTGTGTAAGCATTTTTTTCATCTTTGAGTGCATACCACAGTACTTGTCCAAGACCCGTAGTATTGGGGCCCATTACTGGGGTTCCCCAACCTTTTGGGATGTCTACAGTATTTAGTCTTTCTGTGACTAGTTGACGTAAAAGGTATGTATCATAGTCATCTTCAAAAAAGATTGAGACATACGATAATCCAAAAATAGAGTTAGATAGTATCATTTTCACACCCGGTAAACCAGACATGGCAGCTTCTATTGGATAAGTGATGAGCTTTTCTATGTCTTCAGCTGAATTACCTGAACTCTCTGTGTAGATAACCACTTGTTTTGGAGTGATGTCTGGAAAAGCATCTACTGGTATGTCATTATAGGCTTTATATCCAAACCCTGAAATGGCTACAAACAGAGCAAGCATAAGAAATTTGTACTGTATCAGTACTTTAAAAAAACGGTTCATACTATACTCCTAGTGACCATGTTCGCCAAGAGAAGACTTAAGTAACATAGACTTCACAAAGTAAACACCATCTGAAACATATTCTTCATCAACGTTTAAACCTTTAATGGCCACTTCATCACCAACATAAGTGATAATTTCAACCACTTTTGCTTCATATGGTGCTTCTTCCTCATGTTCATCATGGTCTTCCTCTCCTTTATCAGTATCATGGTCAGCATGTGATTCTTCTTCTTTGTGATTATCATGCTCATCATGTTCTGCTGTCTCTTCATCATGATTATGGTCTGATTTTTCATCATGGTGTTCAGCTTTTTCATGCTCTTTCTCCACAAAAACCACCCACTCACCCTTATAAAGTGTCAAGGCAGATTTTTTCACCATCACTACCTTTTGTGTAGGAGCCAAAGATATATCCATCTGCATGAATGCTCCTAGAAGAAGATTTGAAGGACTATTTTCTATGCGAAAAAGGACTTTGGCACGCTGTGTTTCTTGGTCTATATTTGGCAGAAGCTGGACAAAACTAGCATCAAAACTTTTATCTGCTATTTGTATCCATCCTTTTGTATCTTTGGAGACATGCATCGCATGACTAGCAGAAATATATGCCGTTGCATAATAGGCATTTTGACTTACTAAAGTAACCAGTTCTGTTTGTGCATTCACGTTAGTATGTAAAGGCGAAAGTATCGTACCTACTGTACCATCATCATGTGCATAGAGTATAAACTGATCTGTAGCTTCTTTCAGTATTTTTGGGTTTAACCCCAATGAACTTAACTGTGAAGCCAATGTATTTTTTTGACTACGAATATTTTCCAGGGCGATGATGGCATCACTTAACTTGTTCTGTGATGTTAATCCTTTTTTATGTAAAGTCATAGCAGTCTTTTTTTGTTTTTTTGCTGCTTCAAGTTGCTTGATAAGTGCTAAGTATTCAGCAGTCATTTTAGAGAGTTCTATTGACTCTATAAGTACTACTTTATCGCCTTTTGATACATGTTGACCTGGCTTAACATAGTAAGCTTCCAAGTGTCCCGAAAGACGGGAAACAATAGTTTGTTTTTGGTCGGAGAGTTGTGTGATCTGTGCATTGGTTTGTACTACTTTACCTAAAGGTTTAAGCTGAACGTGTTCAACCTGTATAGTTGAAGAAAAACCTATAAGAGGTAAAACTAAAAGTAAATATTTAATCATTGTATTGTCCTTGTATAAAACGAAGTTCTATTTTTTGCGTATTAATCATTTTTTGTGTTTGGAGTAGTGACTTTTGTGTTTGAATGAGTTTATTCTTGGTATTCATCATCACAAAGATGGAACCTTGAGCTATTTCATATCCCTCTTTAAGAAGTTTGTAGAGTGTATGTTGTTCTGTTTTAAGACTTTTGAGGGCATAGTATTGTGCTGAGAGTTCTTTAATAGATGCGTTAAGCATTTTTGCTTGTGTAAACAAGTCAATCTCAAGTTGTTCCTTATCAAGACTGAGTTGCTGTGCTTGAAGTTTGGCAAGTTGCTTCTCTTCAGATTTTGTGTTAAACACAGGAATAGGAATATTGATACCCACCCTCAGTATAGACTGGTCTGGTTCATTTTCTATACCACCATATATTTGATAACTGTTAATGATACTTTCATTCATACGTATTTTACTTTTCAAGAGCTTTGTTTGGGCATCAAGTATTTTCTGCTTGGTGTTTGTTTTTATTTCGTTAGTATTTTTACCAGAGACAGTATAAATAAAGTTTTTTTCCAAAGAGACACTTTTTTTAAGACCTGCGATTGATAAGAGCTGATAATAAAGTGTTTTCAATACTTGTCTCGTGGTATACATCTGTGTTTTCAAAGCAATCGTATCTGTTTTGGCTTGAAGATAAGAGACTCTGTTTTCAGAACCAGTATCATACCTCTGTTTTACAATGTCAGTCACTTGTTTTGAAAGTCTGTATTCATCTTGAAGCAGTGCTAAGAGTTTGTTTTGGTAAACATATTCTGTGTAAAGTTTTTCAAGTGTACTGATATAGCCTGCTTTACCGTCTTGCACATAAGCATTTTGTAATAAAGATTGAGCAGAAGCTTGATCTTCTTGTGCACCATAGTAGTTACCTGTACGTATACTTTGTGTGAGAAATGCAGCGTAATTGTAACTTGTACTAATTTGTTTAGGATTAAATCGTGAAACTTGAAGTCCTAGTGTTGGGTTTTGTGAACGTAATAATATGTTATTCTGTTCTTGTGTCACTTGTAATGATAATGCCTGCCTTTGTAGAAATTTGGCATTTTTAAGTGTCAATTTTTTGAATTTTTCATAACTCATACCAAACGAAAAGAGTGAAAAAGTCAAAAAAATCATGATGATTTTTTTCATAGGTATTCCTGTAATGTAATATATGTAAATTTGTTCTTAAAAGAACTAGGGTGTGGTAGTGTAGGTTAAACTATAGGAGGTCTAATGTCTCTTTGGGGAAATGGTGGACTATAAAAAGTAACTTTTTGTATGAAATCTTCTTGTCTACTTACGCTATCATCATTTAATGAATAATTATCCAAGATAGCCATAAAGTGGAAGAGGTGATGCATATCACAAAGGTCACCACATTCTGTCGAGCTACTTTGTTCTGCAACATACTCATGTGCTGACTCATGATGACATTCATCTTCTAGGGCAATGACAGTGGCATGTGCAATATTAAAAAACAAAGAGAACAATAGTAAAAACTGTATCAAATTCTTTTTCAATTTCCTGCCTTTATATTTAGGTATAGTTTATCTAAAAATTGATAATATGTAAAGAAAACACTATATCTTTGCTTTATCATGATTAAGTATACATACATAATTACCTGAAGTACTTTCTATTTGTACCGTGCTGTGTTCTATACTAAATAGATGATGCAGGTCATCTTCAATTTTTTCTAACAAATCATTATTTGTAGGCATCGTTTCACAAAGAAGATGTACGGTTAAAGCATTTTCTGTGGTACTAATGGCCCAAACATGTAGGGCATGGATCTCTCTTACTTCTGTTAAAGATAAAAAATATTTTTTAATTTCACTCACATTGACATCTGAAGGTACTGCATCCATAGAAAGATTCACAGAGTCTTTAAGTAAGCCCCAAGTACTCACCAAAATCACTGCTACAATAAGTAAACTAAGTACTGGATCTAACCATAACCATCCTGTAAACATAATGGCTATACCAGCAATGACCACACCCAAAGAAACACCTGCATCTGCAGCCATATGTAAATATGCGCCACGAATGTTCAGGTCATCCTTTTGACCGTCCATAAATAACAAAGCTGTAATCGTATTAATCACTACACCTATACCTGCAACAATAATAACTATCATCCCATCTACGGGCTGTGGGTCTGAAAATCGTCCAAAAGCCTCCCACGCTATAGCTCCAAGAGCGACAAGCAATAATATTGCAGAGATTAAAGAAGCAAGTATCGTTGCTTTTCGTAGACCATAAGTACGGGTAAGGGTAGGATTTTTTTTTGCCAGATAAAACGCACCCCAAGCCAGCAGTAAACTTACTACATCACTCAAATTATGTCCTGCATCCGCTATAAGTGCCAAAGAGTCAGCCATCACCCCATACACAGCTTCTATGATGACAAAAATGATATTAAGACTTATGCCTATAGAAAAAGCTTTGTTATAATTTTTTACTTCATGACTATGATCATGTCCCATCGTTTACCTTAAGATAGATTTTATATTGAGTTATTTCCATGATAATATCATATTATTTTGAGATCAACAAGCATTACAAAAAAGAGTTGTTTTATGCATTTCATGCCATGAGATAATGTATTCCCATGCCTCTTCAGCACTGTCACAATACGTTATAAGGTCAAGATCATCTTCTTGTATGACATCTTCTTCGAGTAAAAATTCTAAGTTAAGAACCTTTTCCCAGTATTCTTTACCCAAAAGTACAATAGGAATCTTTGGACTTTTTTTGGTTTGAATAAGTGTCAATATATCAAAAAGCTCATCCAATGTACCAAACCCACCAGGAAAGATGACCAGAGCTTTGGCCCGATGCATAAAGTGTAATTTACGTACAGCAAAATAACGAAACTGGAAACAAAGTGCAGGTGTAATGTAGGGATTGGGAAACTGTTCATGGGGCAGTTCTATATTCAGTCCTATGGACTTGGCACCAACCTCAAATGCACCACGGTTAGCAGCTTCCATAATACCAGGGCCACCACCTGTCATAAGTGTCACATAACAATCACATGGGCCGCTACCACTTTTACCTACAATCTGACCAAATTTACGTGCCTCTTCGTAGTAAAAACTTTTTCTTACCATACTTTCAGCTTTTTTAAATGAAGTAATATATTGCTTTTCACTTGGAAATTGTTTTAATTTTTTTTCCATCTTTTGCAAGACTTCTATCGCTGTATCAAATTCTACAATCCTAGCACTTCCAAAAACAACTATGGTATGTTCAATACCTTGTTCTCTCATTTTGACTTCTGCTTTTAGGTAATCAAGTTGCAGTCTTACACCTCTTGCATCATTTGAATTTAAAAAATCTTTATCTTCTTCTGCAATTTGGTAACTGGTATCATTCATAATCGTTTCAATCTGTTTGAGAGTTTTTGCATTTTTGTTTACTTCTTTTTCCATCATCTATCCTCTGTATTTATTATACATATTTTTTTAAATTTTATATAGAGTGTCCTATTTAATGCTATAATTTTTCATGAAAGAGATAAAAATGAAAAATATAGCTATAGTCTGTTCAGGTGGTGATGTCTCAGGCATGAATGCTGCACTAAAACGTTTTGTAGAATATAGTATAGTAAAAGGACTTACACCATATTTTGTCTATAATGGTTACGAAGGTCTCATTGACAATAGCATCGTTAAAGCCACCTACAGTGATGTCGCAGGCATCATTTCAAAAGGTGGAACGAAAATACAAACATCGCGTTCTACACGCTTTTTAGAACAATCTTACAGGAAAAAGGCCATTAAGAATTTAAAATCTCATAATATCACCTCTGTGATTGTTCTTGGTGGAGATGGTTCTTTTAAGGGAATGCAAAAACTTTCCCAAGAGAGTACTGATATATCGTTTTCTGGTATTCCTGCAACTATAGATAATGATATTGCAGGAACAGACTATTGTCTTGGTGTCGATACTGCATTAAATGTCATCAAATTTGCTATAGACTCTATACGAGACACTGCCTCTTCATTTAATCGTGCCTTCATTGTAGAAACGATGGGAAGGGAGTGTGGCTACTTGGCTTTGGTTTCAGCCATAACATCAGGTGCAGAACTCTGCTTGATACCTGAGGTACCCTATACATTGGATACATATAAATCATCCTTTAGAAAACAGATAAACGAGGGGAGAAACTACTTCTTGGTAGTTATATCTGAAGCATTAAATAAAGCAGAAGAGACTTCCAATTGGTTTGAAAAAGAATTAGGTATAGAATCCCGCGTGACTGTATTGGGACATATACAACGTGGAAGCAATACAACTGTTCATGACAGGCTTATGGCTTTTCATTTTGTTTCACAGTCCATTGATGGTTTATTGGCTGGAGAAAAATGTTCTGTGATATGTTACAGTAACTGTGGATTTCAACATAAACAAATAGAAGAAGTTGCTTTTAAAAAATCTCAAATTAAAGATGATATACTAATGTTAGGATTTGAATTTTGGAATAATCCTCAACAGTAAAAATACTAAAAAAAGGAGATACCCTATGCATGAAAAAAAGAAAAATAGTTCATTCTTGGAACCAGGACATGAATTAATTGATCATATAGATGATCCTTTTATAGCATTTCTCCACAAAATCATACGTATAGCAGTAAAAATATTGGCAGCACTTATGGTAATTGTTATAGTCTGGGGAATAGGGGATGTCATTTATGTTTTATATCAACGTCTTATGGAACCACCTTTTTTACTATTGAGTATCAGTGATATTTTAGCAACATTTGGTGCTTTTTTAGCAGTTCTTATCGCAATAGAAATTTTTATAAATATTACACTTTATTTAAAAACAAATGTCATTCCTGTTCGATTAGTGGTTGCCACAGCATTGATGGCGATTTCACGTAAAGTAATCATTTTTGATTTTACAGAAATCAGTGCTTTATTTGTCCTCAGTACCGCTGCTGTTGTCTTAGCCTTGGGAATAACGTATTGGCTTCTAAATAAAGAAATTGAACACACATAAGGAATGGTATGAAAAAGCCTCTAGATAAAATAGATTTATCATCAAAGTATTGGCATCATGAAGATACAAAATCCATCCTAACACTACTAGAAACTACAACAGAAGGTCTTTCTGATAAAGTAGCAAAAGATCGTTTAAAGCAATACGGGGAAAATAAACTTCCTCAAACACAGATGCAAAGTGCTTTTATGCGCTTCATCCATCAATTTCATAATATATTGATATATGTATTGATTTTTGCAGGTATCATTACTGCTGTATTGGAACAGTGGGTGGATGCAGGTGTGATTTTTGCTGTTGTCATTCTCAATGCTTTGATAGGGTTCGTTCAAGAAGGAAAAGCAGAAAATGCTTTAAAAGCTATACGACAAATGCTTTCCCAACAGGCAATAGTGATAAGGGACAAACAACAACTCACTATCAATGCAGAAAAACTAGTCCCTGGTGATATTGTACTATTACAATCAGGAGACAAGGTGCCAGCTGATTTGAGACTCTTACAGGTCAAAGGACTTCAAATTCAAGAATCAGCATTAACTGGAGAGTCAATAGCAATAGAAAAAACCATACATCCAGTCCCAAAAGAGAGTGTTATCGGTGATAGAAGGTGCATGGCCTATGCAAGTACTATTGTCACACATGGGCAAGGTACTGGCGTAGTCACAAAGACTGGTGCGTATACAGAAATTGGACAAATTAGTACACTTGTATCAGAAGTGGAGTCTGTGACAACACCTCTATTACGACAAATGACGGAATTTGGTCGTTGGCTAACATTGGCCATCATTGTTCTTGCCATTATTACCTTTGGATTCGGGGTATTTTTGAGAGATTATGCTGCTACAGATATGTTTCTTGCCGCAGTGAGTTTGGCTGTAGCTGCCATACCAGAAGGACTGCCTGCCATTATGACCATTACACTTGCTCTAGGAGTACAACGTATGGCAAATCGTAATGCCATTATCAGAAAATTACCTGCGGTTGAAACACTCGGAGCAGTGTCAGTGATTTGTTCTGATAAAACCGGAACATTAACGCGTAATGAAATGACAGTACGTACACTTGTCACGGGTACAAATATATTTGAAGTCAGTGGTACAGGGTATGATCCTCATGGAATCATTTCTTTAGTAAATAACGATCGCATAAATGAAGAAAAAACAATAGTTGAAGAGATGGGACGTGCTGCTATACTTTGTAATGATGCATCACTTGAAGAGAAGGATTCACAATGGTGTGTACATGGGGATCCTATGGAGGGGGCATTACTTGTTGCAGCATTAAAGACTGGACTAGATATAGAAACAGAAACAAAGTTATATCCACGAACGGACCTCATACCTTTTGAGTCAGAGCACCGCTTTATGGCAACACTTCACCATAACCATGATGGTGAAAGTTTTATTTTTATTAAAGGTGCTCCAGAGCAAATTTTAGAAATGTGTACCTATCAAAAATCGAAAAATACTCCTGAACCTTTAGATAAAAACTACTGGCAAGACAGTATAGAAACATTGGCATCCAAAGGACAACGTATATTGGCTATTGCCTATAAATTGGCACATGATAAACAAATGGAACTAACATTCTCCGATGTAGAAAATGATTTAATTCTCTTAGGTATATTTGGTTTAATTGACCCCCCAAGAGAAGAGGCTATTGAGTCTATACATCTGTGTCATAATGCAGGTATTAGCGTGAAAATGATTACTGGTGATCATGGTGTTACAGCACGTGCCATTGCCCAGAAATTGAAACTAAAAAATACAGATGTTGTCCTTACGGGGGTAGAACTTGAAACCATGCAGGATATTGAATTAAAACAAAAAGTACTTGACGTTGATATTTATGCCCGTGTCAATCCTGAACATAAATTACGTTTGGTAAAAATGCTACAAGGACATGGGCTTATTGTTGCCATGACAGGGGATGGCGTAAATGATGCTCCAGCGTTGAAACGTGCTGATGTGGGTACAGCTATGGGCTATAATGGTACAGAAGCTGCAAAAGAAGCTGCAGAAATGGTTTTGACAGATGACAACTTTGCCTCTATTACCCATGCGGTTGAAGAAGGTCGTACAGTTTATGATAATCTTAAAAAAGCTATTTTATTTATTCTCCCCACAAATGGTGGAGAAGCATTAATTATTCTTGCTGCAATTGCATTTGGTTTTCAACAAATGCCATTAATACCGGTGCAGATACTTTGGGTCAATATGGTAACAGCCGTAACTTTAGCACTTTCCTTAGCATTTGAACCTGCTGAAAAAAATGTCATGCATAGACCTCCGCGTAATGCGAATGAACCTATACTCACCACGTATCTTCTCTGGCGTGTTGCATATGTCTCAATCATATTGATGGGAGGTACATTTGGACTATTTATGTGGGAAATGTCCCAAGGTAGTAGTATTGAATATGCTCGAACAGTAGCAGTGAATACACTCATTATGTTTGAAATATTTTATTTATTTAATTCTCGTTATATATCAAA
Source organism: Sulfurovum sp. (assembly GCA_026982075.1). Lineage (GTDB taxonomy): Bacteria > Campylobacterota > Campylobacteria > Campylobacterales > Sulfurovaceae > Sulfurovum. The sequence continues at coordinate 22,652 of JALSHU010000096.1, forward strand.
CTCCATTTTAAACTGGGAAGGATTCAGTGGAAATCGCTATGTCTTGTTTGCTATTGGTATATTAATTATATTGCAACTTTGTTTTACTTACCTATCCCCTATGCAGCTTCTGTTTGGAACCACAGATATTTCTCTTTCAGTATGGTTACAGATAATACTGGTTGCATCCTCTGTACTTTTTCTTGTAGAACTCGAAAAGTACATCATCCGATTTAAGGAGAAGACAAAGTAACAGCTTCTGCCTACTCATTCATTTATTTTCTAAAAAAGGTATTTCTAAAATACCTTTCTTTTTAATGCCAAGTTTTTTGATACAATCAAGTAAAAGCAAATATAAGCCTTCTTCTAAAGTTGGATGATAAAAAGGAAACTTCATCATTTGATACACGGTTAAATTTTGCTCTATCGCCCATGCAATATGATGTGCTAAATGTTCAGCCCCAGGTACTGCTATTTGTGCACCCAAAATTTTCCCATCAGATTTTTGTACATAAAGATTTGCGATACCCTTATTTACATTCATAAGCATTGCTCGTGCTTGTTTACTAAAACTATAACTCCCAATAAGCACAGAATCATCATCTTTAATCTCATTATATTCTTTACCAATAAAGGCTATATTGGGATCTGTAAATACAATGGCTAAAGGTACTTTCCTCTTAAAAGGTTTCTGTGCATGTATAGCGTTGTATCCTGCAATACGACCTTCATCCGCTGCTTCATGGAGCAGGGGTCTATCTGCATTAACATCTCCCGCCATATAAATAGGTAAGTCTTCGATCTGCATGGTTTGAGGATTAAAATTAGGCATACCTTTTTTGTCTAAGCTTATCCCAATATTTTCCAATTTTAAGGCTTTAAGGTTTGGTTTTCTACCTATAGAAATCAACACTTTGTCTACAAGTACTTCTCGTTTTCCACTTCTAATCTTTACTTTATTATTTATTTTTTCCAAACTTGCACGCTCACCACCTAACCACATATCAAACTCTTCTTCACAGAGTGAGACCATCACATTATTGATATCTGGATCACTCAATCCACCTATAAATTCTTTTGAATTTATAGCAGTGACTTTGATACCTAATTTTGAAAGTGCTTGCCCAATTTCAAGTCCGATAACACCTAATCCAAGTACCCCTAATGTAGGAGGGAGATCATGTTGTTCAAAAAGTTCATCAGTTGTAAGTATGTATTCTCTAAAGTTATCCCAAGTTGTATCATACACAGGAGTAGAGCCTGTAGCGATGATAATCTTTTTAGCATGTATCTCATTATCACCCACTTTTAATGTATGTGTATCGATAAATTCTGCTTTCCCTGTAAGTGTTTTATCTCCTAAGGTAGTAATGCTATTTTTAATATTATAGTCGACAAGAATATCTCTATGTTTCCTTACTCTTTGCAGCACATCAGGTATAGATACTTCCAGCTTATCTGCATTGTGTATACCACTTTTTTCAAAATGAAGTCTATCATGGTAATATTCTGCAATTTGTATAAGAGATTTTGATGGCATACACCCAACACGTGCACAAGTTGTTCCATAAGGACCATCATTGATAATGATAAAATTATCAGTCTCTTTTTTAACCTGTGATAATGCATAAAGCCCTGCAGAACCTGCACCTATAATCGCAACATCTACTTCTTTTTTCATGTTTCATCCTTCTATAATGTACTATTTTACATTATTTGTTTAAAATTAGTATTGATACACTGTATTTATTCATTAATATTTGCAGTGTATAATTTATAAGAGCCTAATAAATATAGGATTGAATTCATAAAAAAGGTGGGGTTTATTATGAGAAAGCTAAAAAGAATTGTAGCTGCTGTAGACATTTATTCCAAATCAAATAATGTTCTAAAACGGGCATTAATGATTGCAAGAGATAATAAAGCACATTTATATATTGTACATATAGTTGAAACACCTTGGCTTTCACTACCTGATTATTTTGGTGGAGAAGAAATATCCATTGATACAAAAGCATTACAAAAGAAATTACTTAAAAAAGTAAAAGTTTTTAACAGGACTAATGAAGTACATTGTACTGTATTTGTAAAAGTTGGGAGTGTTGTAGATACATTACTCTATGAGGCCAATTTATTGAAATCAGATATGTTAATCATAGGTGCAAATACAAAAAAACAAAATAATGCCCTAGGAACATCTGCTGAAAAACTGGTTTACCAAAGTAACCTGACGGTACTTGTAGTAAGAAACACTGTCAAAAAATCATATAAAAAAATTATTGCACCTACAGACTTTCAAGTACAATCCATAAGAAGTATCAATTTTGCAAAAAATGTTTTCCCTAAAGCTTCCATAAGTATGGTTCATAGTCCTGAAATAATTTATTATATGGAAGACACCTATATGCTAACGGGCTATAGTATGGCACAACTTAATGATAATACTAAAGAAAATGCAAGAAAAAGTATGAAAACTCTTCTGAAAGAATTATCTCTGCAAAAAGGTAAGGTCATTGACAATGATTTTGATACAAAAAAAGCATTGCTAGACTATATCAAAAATGGAGCATATGACCTTACAGTAGTAGGTTTTAAAAATTTTGAAGGGTTCGCATCATTATTAGGCAGTGTAAGTTCAACTATTTTGAGAAAAGCTAAAACAGATGTTCTGATATATGTCACATAATATACATATGATTTTTGTCACACACTGTCTATCTATAAAAAGGTGATGCTAAAAAGAGAGAATATGAATAAAATTATGATATTAAGTGGTGCAGGACTCTCTGCTGAGAGTGGTATACGTACATTTAGAGACCATAATGGTCTTTGGGAAAACCACAATGTGATGGAAGTCTGCTCTACTCAAGGATGGATAACCAATAGATCAAAGGTCACCCATTTTTACAACGATCGCAGACGTGATCTTGAGTTTAAAAAACCCAATCATGCACATAAGGTACTTACTCAACTTGAACACGATTATCGAGGAAGGGTCATACACCTCACTCAAAATATCGATAATCTTATGGAGAAAGCAGGGGCTAAAGACATTATCCATCTACATGGTACTTTAACGGATTTACGTTGTGAAGCATGTACACAGATATTTAACATTGATTATGCACAGCAAGTTGGCAATGAAAAATGTCCACATTGTGGGAACACAAGAATACGTCATAATGTTGTCATGTTTGGCGAAGCTGCACCAGAATATACACGTCTTTATCAGTCTATCAAAGAATCTACTCTTTTTATTGCAATCGGCACCAGTGGTACAGTAATCGATATTATCCCTATTGCAAAAGAATTTAAGCACTCTATACTTATAGACCCTAAACGCCAAAATACTGCAAGTACATTTGATCCTCATAACTATATAGATGAATACTTTGAGCATTTCATACAAAAAAAAGCAGGTGATGCTATGGAGGATATGATGGACATTATTAAAGAACATATGAACCAATGATGATACCTATATTCCTATTTTTTCTCCATATTTTACGATATGTGATTTTTTCTGTAAACGTTTTTCTATCTCTTCTTGAAAGATTTCTTGTTTGTCACGTTCACCATGGATAAGAAAAATCTTATCTAGTTTTTTAAATGCACGCATCCATTCTATGAGACCATTTTGATCTGCATGTGCTGAAAATCCGTTTATTGTATGTACTTTTGCTTTGACAATGATTTCTTCACCATAAATATTGATTTGTTTTGCTCCATCTACAAGCTTACGTCCTAATGTACCCTGTACCTGATAGCCTACAAATACAATAGCATTTTTTTCATTCCAAAGACGATGTTTAAAATGTTGAAGTATACGTCCACCATTACACATGCCAGCACCAGCGATGATAATACAGTGTGAATCTTCGGCATTTATTTTCATTGAGTCTTGAATTCTCAATGTATAATGTAAATAGGGAAAATCAAAGATAGTACCATCTCGTTCTAAAAATCTATTACAACACTCATTTAACTCTTCATGATATTTTTTATAAATCTCTGTAGCACGTATAGCCATAGGTGAATCAAGAAAAACCTGACACACAGGTAACTCTCCTCTTTCATACATTTGTTTAAGCAAACAAAGTATCTCTTGTGTGCGTTCTATAGCAAAAGAGGGTATGAGGACATTGCCTCCATTTTTAAATGTTTCTAAAATTACTTCTTGTAGCTCAACATCACTTTGAGCCACACTCCTATGATTCCTATCTCCATATGTAGACTCAATAAAAAGTGCATTGGCTTCTTCAATCGTATCAGGTAGTGGCATAACCAACTCATCGTCATTGCCAAGGTCACCTGAAAAAACAAGCATTTTTTTTGTACCATCTTCTTCAAATATAACTTCAATAATAGAAGAACCTAAAATATGTCCCGCATTTTTAAAATTTACAAATATACCATTTCCCAAGTCTATCTGTTCATCATACGAAGCAAATATCATATCACGATGAAACACTGCACGTACATCACTCTCAGCATAAAGTGGTTTTTCAACTTCCTTTTCTTTTCCTTTTCTCTGGGCTTTTCTATAACGTGTTTTATAACTTTCATTCATCAAATGTGCCGAGTCCAACATCACTACTTCTGCCAAGTCCATAGTCGCAGGATGTGTAACAATAGTACCTTTAAAACCTTCCTTAACAAGTTTTGGCGTTCTCCCTACATGGTCTAAGTGTCCATGGGTGAGAAGTAGAAAATCTATTTCTTCAGGATTGAAACCAAAAGGATTAGCATTACGCTCTTCAACAGTACCTTGATACATACCACAATCAATTAATAGATTTGTACCATTTTGAAACTGGAGTAAATGACAAGAACCTGTTACCACTTCTGCTGCACCGTATGATTGTAAAATTGCCATAAGAATTCCTTTACGTTATCTTTAGTTTACAACCTTTCATTTAATAAAATGATTAATTTTGACTTTTGAATAGTTATATGATATTATTAAATAAAGTTTAGTCTATTTATATAAAGGTTTAGACTAAAGGAGTTAAAAATATGACTTATCATAAAAATATGAAGTACTATAAAAAAGTAGAAGGTAAAGATAGTATCATCTGTTTACTATGCCGTCATTCATGTAAATTAAAAAAAGGGCAGATAGGGATATGTGGCGTCAATAAAAACGTAGATGGTGAACTTAAAACACTAGTCTATGGTCACCCCATTGCACTCAATGTGGATCCGGTTGAGAAAAAACCACTGAATCACTTTTTACCAGGTACTAAAGTACTATCGTTTGGAACAGTAGGCTGTAACTTTAAATGTCCTTTTTGTCAAAATTGGGATATTTCTCAAGAACATACAATCAATGAAGAAATCAAAGTAAGTCCTGAACAAATGGTAGAATTAGCCCTTGAACATGGAGCCAAATCTATCGCATATACCTATAATGAACCTACAATTTTTTATCCTTATGCAAAAGATATTGGGGTGATTGCCAAGGAAAAGGGCTTAAAAAATATCTTTGTCAGTAATGGATTTGAATCCAAAGAAATGATAGAAGACATGGTGACATGGGTAGATGCAGCCAATATAGACTTAAAAAGCTGGGATAACAGCTACTACAAAAAAATTCTAAAAGGTGGACTTGAAGGAGTCAAAGAGACACTCAAAAGAATGATAGAACTTGGTATATGGGTAGAAGTAACTACACTCCTAATAGAAGGTGACAATGACAGTGATGAGACGTTAAAAGAAATGGCTGCATTTATTGCAAATGATTTAGGTACCACTGTGCCTTGGCATTTAAGTGCATTCAGCCCAAATTATAAAATGTTAGACCATGACAGTACAAGGTTAGCGACACTTGAACGTGCAGAATCAATAGGGAAGAAAGCGGGCTTAAGTTATATTTATTTAGGAAATGTTCCCGTACATGCACATACCTATTGTCCTACATGTAGTCACTTACTTATAGATAGAAGTGGGTATACAGTAACAATGAATCATCTTAATGATGGACAGTGTCCCAACTGTCAAGAAATTATAAAAGGAGTATGGTCATGAGTACTAGAGAAACATCCGTAGCAGGTCAATTTTATCCTTCAAATGCTACTGAAATTCGTTCTATGATTCAAACATATAATACACTATTAGATGCATATTTTGAAAGCAATAATGAGATACAAAATCTTAACCCAAGAGCCGTAATTGTACCACATGCAGGATATATCTACAGTGGTTTTACAGCCAATATTGCACTGCGACTTTTAGAAAATAGTGATGTTAAACGTATTGTTGTGATTGGTCCTAGTCATCGTGTGTACTTAAAAGGCACCAGTATCTCTCAATATGACAGTTATGCTACGCCATTAGGGTCTTTACCTATAGACAAGTTTTTGGTAGATACACTAAAAGAGAAATTCTCTTTTACATGTATCCCTGAAGCACATCATGAACACAGTACAGAAGTACAATTGCCTTTGATCAAAGCTTATAAACCAGACGTTAGCGTTGTTGAACTGGTCTATGGAGATGAGGATCCAAATAAACTTGCAGATGTCATTAATTATTTGCTTGAGGATACGGAAACTGCTGTAGTTATTAGCACAGATCTTAGCCATTATTATGATATTAACAAAGCAAATAAACTAGATACTATCTGCTTAAATGCTATAAAACATATGGAGGTTAAAAAACTATATGATGGATGTGAAGCTTGTGGTAAAATAGGACTAGCTGCAATGCTTTTGAGTGCAAAAGAGAGAGCATTAAAGCCTGTACTGCTTGATTACCGTACCAGTGCAGATACAAGTGGTGACAATTCCCAGGTCGTAGGCTATATGAGTGCTGCATTTGTACAAAATCACACTGTTACAAAGAAAAAAGAAATTTTATTACAGTTAGCAAGGTTTGCAATCTCTGAAGTGATAGGAAAACCCGAAAATTTGAATGTAGATACACTTATCAAAGACAATCCATGGCTAGAGGAAGAGAGAGCGTCTTTTGTCACCATTACTATTGATGGAGACAAATTAAGAGGATGTATAGGTTCCCTTATAGCACATCGTAAACTTTATCTTGATGTGATACATAATGCTAAGAGTGCGGCAATGCATGATCCTAGATTTCCCCCTTTAACGCTTAAAGAATTTGAACACATTAAAATTGAAATATCTCTCTTAACACATCCAGAAAGTATTAGTTATGACTCACCCCAAACTTTAAAATCAAAAATTCGTGTGGGAATAGATGGTGTCATCATAAAAAATGGTACCCATCAGGCTACTTTTTTACCACAAGTATGGGAAGAGCTTCCAAACTTTGAAGTTTTCTTCTCTCATTTGTGTCAAAAAGCTGGTATGAGCTCTGATTGTTTAAAGAATATGCCAGAAATTTTGGTCTATCAAGTGGAGAAATACAAGGAAGCGTAAATGAAAGTCTTAACCATTTCGATGTAAAATAGACTAAAGGATATAGCATGTCTCAGTATATTAAATGGTTTAATGAATTGAATATAGGTGATGTTGAACTCGTTGGTGGTAAAAATGCTTCTTTGGGTGAAATGTACCAAAATCTTACCCAAAAAGGTATACGTATACCTAACGGATTTGCTATTACTGCAAGTGCTTATCGTTACGTGTTAGAGAGTAATGATGCTTGGGGGAAACTACATGCACAGCTTGATACCCTCGATCCAAATGATGTTGCATCATTGCAGACAAAAGGTAAAAAGTGTCGAAAAATCATACAAAACTGTGAGATCCCAGATAACCTCATATCTGAAATCAAAATTGCCTATGAGACATTAAAAGCTGAATATGGTGCAGAAGTGACATTTGCAGTAAGAAGTTCGGCTACAGCAGAGGACTCTCCTGAAGCCTCTTTTGCAGGGCAAAATGACAGTTACCTTAATGTCTCAGGTTTAGATGCGCTACTCCATACATATAAACGTTGTTTGGCATCTAATTTTACGAATCGTTCATTACATTACAAATTTGATCATGGATTTGATTATTTAAAAGTACATATCAGTGTTGTGGTAATGAAAATGGTAAGATCTGATATTGGTGAAAGCGGTGTCATGTTTTCTATAGATTCTGAAACAGGATTTAAGGATGTGGTTTTCATTAATGCAGCCTATGGATTAGGTGAAAATATTGTACAGGGTAACATATCTCCAGACAGTTTTTACGTACATAAACCCACCTATAATAAAGGTTTTCGTAGCGTTCTAAAGCGAAAATTAGGTGACAAAGCATTAACCATGATCTTTACTGATATTATCCATGAAAAAGATATCTCCAACCCCTATACAAAAAATATACCTACTCCCATGAAAAAACAAAAAAAATTCTCAATAACTGATGAAGATGTGCTTCTTTTGGCTGACTATGCTATACAAATAGAAACACATTATTCAAAACAAGCTGGGTATACAAAACCTATGGATATCGAATGGGCTAAAGATGGTCTAGATGGACAACTCTATATAGTCCAAGCACGCCCCGAAACAGTTGAATCTCGTAAAGTAGAAAATACTTTAGATATATACACTTTACAGCAAGATGGTAAAATATTGGTAGAGGGGCAAGCCGTTGGAACAAAAATAGGTTCTGGAAAAGTACGTAAGATTACGGACATGAGTAAATTACATGAATTTCAAGAAGGAGATGTACTGGTCGCTCAAAATACAAGTCCAGACTGGGAACCTATTATGAAAATAGCTTCTGCCATTGTAACTGACAGTGGAGGAAGAACATGTCATGCTGCCATTGTTTCTAGAGAATTAGGGATTCCTGCTATCGTTGGTTCAAAAAATGCGACAAAAGTATTAAACGATTTAGAAGCAATAACTGTAAGCTGTGCTGAGGGTGAAACGGGTGTAGTATATGAGGGATTACTTGACTTTAAAGTCACTCAAACAAATCTTAATGATATTCCAAATACCAAAACAAATATTATGATGAACCTTGGTAATCCCGACCTTGCTTTTTCACTTGCTTCACTTCCTGTAGATGGTATCGGTCTAGCACGTATGGAGTTTATCATTAACTCATCCATAAAAGCGCACCCCATGGCACTTTTACATCCTGAAAAACTAGATACTCACACACAAGATAAAATAAATGAATTAATCTGCGGATATAAAAGTGGTAAAAACTTTTTTATTCAGACACTTTCAGAAGGTGTAGCAAGTATAGCATCGGCAGTTTATCCCAAACCATGCGTGGTACGAATGAGTGATTTTAAAAGCAATGAATATGCTACACTTATTGGTGGAAAATATTTTGAAGAAAATGAAGCAAATCCAATGATAGGTTTTAGAGGCGCATCCCGGTACACTCATCCTGCTTATGAAGAAGCATTTGCATTAGAATGTGCTGCGATGAAACGAGTCAGAAATGAAATGGGTTTTAAGAATGTCATACTTATGATTCCTTTTTGCCGTAGTATAGAAGAGGGGAGGAAGGTACTCAATGCAATGGCGAAATATGGTCTCAAGCAAGGCATAAATGGGCTAAAAGTCTATGTTATGTGTGAAATACCCAATAATGTAATACTTATAGATGACTTTTGTCAATATTTTGATGGTATAAGTATTGGTTCAAATGACTTAACTCAACTTGTTCTAGGTGTAGACAGAGATTCCGAAATTGTATCTTTTGATTATAATGAACGTGACCCTGGAGTGATGAAGATGATAAAAATGGCCGTTGAAGGTGCAAAAAGAAACCATCGCCATAGCGGTATTTGTGGTCAAGGGCCATCTGATTATCCAGAAATGGCTAAAGCCCTTGTAGACTTAGGGATAGACTCAATAAGTCTCAACCCAGACAGTGTTTTAAATACTATACAGCTTATCAGTAAACTAGAATTAAAACAGAATAAATAATCACTATATATTTTTTATCTGCAGATTGCCTGCTTTGTCTTTTCTTGATTGAGTTTTTTAATCAATTTACTTGAAAGTTCAGTGTACCGTTCTTCATCAAGACTTAATTTTGATTTTATTGTTTCTATCTCTGTCCCTTCTGCCCATGCTTTAAGCAATTTTAACTCTTTTTTGGTAAGTTTTAATTTTAATGCTTCATTTAAAGCATCTTCCTCTTTCAGTGGATTTACCAACTTATTAATATGTTTTTCTATTTCTATACTAAGTGTTAACAATATTTCTCCTATTTTGTAAAATGTAATATCATAATGTATCCCATTCCTGCAAAAAGAATGGTTCCCAAAAGATTAAGTGCCATATTGGCAAATGCTTGTGTATACTGTCCTGCTTCAAGTAAAAAGAAACTTTCTATAGCAAATGTAGAATACGTTGTGAATGCCCCCAAAATACCTGTCACCATAAACGTTTTAAAGTAAGGGGAAAGCGTAGTATTAATATGGAAATATGCAAACAACATACCAATAAGTAAAGAACCTATGAGGTTTACTGCCAATGTTCCTAAAGGTAGCGCATGAATAAATGTTTTGTTAACTGAAGCATTAAGCAACAGTCTCATTGTAGCCCCTATAGCACCACCACTAGCGACTGCGAGAAAAGTTAGAGAGTTCATTATCTATCTCCTTCTGCATTTCATCACGCAATACTTCAAACCAATTTTCATCTGCATTTTGTACATCAATAGTAGGTAAAAACTTATAATGAACTGTACCGGAATGTCCTGTTTTATTATGTTCGTTCAGCACCCATTTACTGCCAGTTATTACAATAGGTTGAACTTTTAGACCTAGTTTATTTGCTATGAGTTTTGTACCTTGCTTAAAAGGAAGGAGGGTTTGTTTATCTGTTCTTGTGCCTTCTGGGAAAATAGCTACAGGTCTGTGTAAAACTTCTTTAGATACCTTTACATCTTTTATAAGCTTTATAAGTCCTACCTTGTTTCCCCTATCTAAAGAAATCATCTCACCATATCGTAAGAGATTTCCAAACCATAATGCATCAAAAAGTTCTTTTTTTGCTACCCAGCGTAAGTGATTATTTTGTAACGCTTCAAGAGCGATGATATCTACAATACCTTGATGATTCATCACATACATATCTGCATCTAAATCCATAGTCCCTGTCTGTGCTAGCTTTCCACCCATCATAAACAGTGTCAATCTGTTAATGTAATGAACAATCGTACTTTTATATTTTCCAAAAAGCATCAATGCAGGTATCATGAAAACTGCGGTATTAAATGAGATGATAAAAGCACCCCAATAAAATCTAATGGTTGCAAAGATCTTCATTTTTGATCCATCCTATGATTCCTTTTTTGTATTCTACTTTTTTGTATTCTCCTCGCTCAGCCAACAACATTGTATCTAATTCTTTTTCTACTCTTGTACCTATAGTACTTGTCTCAGTAGGGATAATATACAACGGTGCACCTTGTTTTACACAAATTTTTTTATGTGGTATGTAAAATGTCAAAAGTGTGATAATGGACACAACCCCTAAGACAAGGTATAAAAAATCTCTTCTCCATATAAACATAAGTAGAAAAAAAATTGAAAAAGTCACAAGTGTATAACGCTTAAGTCTTTTAAATGCATCTACTTTTGGATTAAGATCCGACTGTGTTGTCACAGAAGCATCTGCGACATTGACTGATATATTCATAGGGATATAACGTTGCTTAATGGTATTAAAATAAGTAAAAGCCAACTCTTTTTGTGCACGTGGAAGTACCGCGTAAAATTCAGCTGTTACTTTTGCATAATCTCTTTTAAGATTTTCTATACCATATTCGGAGACACTTGATAAAATCATATCTTCAATGTTTGCTTCATAGGCTTCAATGGAAAGTGTAACCATGTGGTTACTTCCATCAAAATTTGAAACTTGATAATTTTTTATTTTCATATCTGCTGCCAATACACCTGAAAAATCTTTTTGTGGCTTTAGCGTCTCAATAGAAATATAATGCTTTTCTAAAGTTACATCTTGTATATCTGATGAGATGAAAAGCATAGGAATACGAACATCTGTTTTACCTGCTTTAAAATAAAAAGTATAAAAAGTATTATGCCCATTTTTCACTTCCAAAGGAGTATCAAATAATGGTTGAATAGGACTTGCACTGTCATAGGTTAATGTAGCGCTCTCTTGAGAAGTTCCTATCCCTACAACCGTTACAGGAAACAGTTGATTTTCATATACCTTTTTTGGGATATAACTGTAATGGTATTCACCCTGTGCATTTATGTAGCTGGTAAAAGAAAGCACCATTATTACATAAAGATATACAGAATGAAAGAATGACATTAGGCACTTAAGCCTTTAAGCATACGTATGCCATCTTCAGAACCTAAAAGAGCTTCCAATGCACGTTCAGGATGCGGCATAAGTCCAAAAACATTCTTATTTTCATTACAAACACCTGCAATGGAAGTAACAGACCCATTCACAACTACCGGATTACCTTCTTCATCAGAGTAGCGAAGAAGGATCTGACCATTTTCTTCTATCTTTTTAAATCCTTCTTCATCAATATAATAATTTCCATCCGCATGTGCAATAGGGATATTAAGTACTTCACCTTCATTACATTGATTTAAAAATGCATTATTATTGTTAATTACACAAAGGTGTTGATGTTTTGAAATAAAGTGTAGATTATTGTTACGTTTTAATGCACCTGGAAGGAGTCCTGCTTCCGTAAGTATTTGAAATCCATTACAAATACCAAGTACTTTTCCTCCCTTATTTGCAAATTTCGTCACTGCTTTCATAATAGGAGAAAATCTTGCTATTGAACCAGAACGTAGATAATCTCCATAAGAGAAACCACCAGGCACTACGACCAAGTCAATATCTGAAGGGAGTGTCTCATTCTCATGCCATAACAGTTCTGTAGTATGACCTAATTTTTCAAATGCATACTGTGTATCAAACTCACAGTTTGTACCAGGGAATCGTAATACAGCTACTTTCATATTAGCTAATCTCTATCGTATAATCTTCGATAACCGTGTTTGCCAATAGAGTTTCACACATTTCTTTTACTTCAACTTCAGCTTTGATTTTGTCATCTGTGTCAAGTTTTATCACAATCTGTTTACCTATGCGTACATCATCTACTCCTGCAAATCCCAAAGAATCAAGTGCATGATGTGCTGCTTTTCCCTGAGGGTCCAAAACCCCTTCTTTTAAAAATACGTTTACTATTGCTGTCATTATCATCCCTTATCTGTTTTTAATTCTCTCAAGTACTTGTCTGTAAGCTTCTGTAAGTCCACCTAGACCTTGTCTAAATCTATCTTTATCCAGTTTTTCATCCGTGTTTGCATCCCATAATCTAAAATTGTCAGGACTCAGTTCATCAATAAGTATAATATTCCCATCTTTGTCTCTACCAAATTCCAACTTGAAATCTACCAATTTAATATCTAAACTTGCGTAAAAATCAGAAAGCAGGGTATTAATACGTCTCGCCATAAATCTTATATAATCAAGTTCATCTGTATTCTTCACAAGGTTCAATATAAGACAATGCTGATCATTAAGCTTTGGATCACCCAGTGCATCATTTTTATAGTCAAATTCTACCAATGTAAAGGGAAGTACTGTTTTATCTGCAATCCCAAGATTTCTACTTAAAGAACCTGTAGCGATATTCCTTACAATCACCTCTAAAGAAATAACATCTGCTGCTTTATGTAACATATTGTTGTCATCTATCGTATCTACATAATGGGTAGGGATACCTTTTTCATTCAGGTATTTGAAGAGCTCTGTGGAAATTTGATTATTCAGTGCACCTTTACCTTCTTCACTTGATTTTTTTTCTCCATTAAATGCAGTTAAAGAATCTTTGAATTCGGAAATAAGTAGATACTCATCTTCTGTTTTCCAAATTTTTTTTGCTTTCCCTTCATACAAGAGCTCTCTTTTGGTCATACTTATTTTCCTTTGTTTGTAATGATAAGTGCTTTTAAAATGTCTACTGCCGATTTAAGCTGGGCATCTTTGTAAAGTTGTTGTTCCGTGATAATACTGTCATCAATTTCTGTTTCATTATTTTCAGAAGTCGCATTTACTTCCACTGGTTTGACGGTCTCTTTCTCTATGTTTGAAAGTTCTTCTTCCAAATGTTTTTTAAGATCTCTTTCTTTTAAAAGTACAGGATCTTCCTGATATTCAATTTTTCCTAAATGTACTATAATATCTGGCGTGACACCTACTGCTTGAATTGTACGACCGCTTGGCAAATAATATCTTGCTACAGTCAGTTTTAATGCCTCTTTTTCACCTATAGGCATAACTACTTGTACAGAACCTTTACCAAATGTTTTTTCACCAATGACAATAGAACGATTAAAATCCTGTAGTGCTCCAGCAACAATCTCAGAAGCAGAAGCAGAACCACCATCCACAAGAACTATCATAGGCGTTTGCGTATCTGTTCCCTTTTGATGTGCACTATATTGCGTATTTTCACTTTTCAACTTACCTTTTTGGCTAACAATGACACCTTTTTCTACAAAAAGATCTACCAGACCAACAGCTTGATCCAACAAACCTCCCGGGTTACTTCTAAGGTCAAGTATAATACCTTGGGTATTGTTATGTTCTTTCATTGCTTTTTTCACATTCTTGACCACTTTTTGATCAAAAGAAGTGACGAGTAGATATAGTAACTTGTCTTCTATCGTTTTGGCATAAACAGATTGTATCTTGATAATATCTCTAACAATTTTTATTTTAAGTGGTTTGAGTTCTTTTTTTCTAATAATGGTAAGCACAACAGAAGTCTTAGGTTTTCCTCTCATCAGTTTAACTGACTCATCAATGTTCATACCAATAGTGGCAGTATCATCTATTTTCAAAATAATATCACCAGACTTAACACCTGCTCTATACGCAGGTGTGTCTTTAATAGGAGCAATAACAGTTAATGCTCCTTCTTTCATGCCTATAGAAATACCAAGCCCACCAAACTCACCTTTAGTTTGCACAGTAAGATCTTTAAATGCTTTGGTATCCATATACGTAGAGTGCGCATCAAGGTTCGTCATCAAACCTTTTAATGCTTTTTCTACAAGAGACGTTGTATTGATGTCATCTACATACTGACTCTCTATGAGATTGAGTATTTGAGTAAACTTAATATATGCAGCCATTTTTTCTTTGGCTGTAGAAGGGGTATACTTTTTTACACTTGCATCTTTAGCCAGTGCAGAAGAACTAAATAGATAGGATACAGCCAGAGCTGATACTAACCCTGCCACAATCACTTTTTTACTTTTTTTAATCATATGATAGTCTCTCCATGAGAATTGGTTTATAATTTTATTTAAAAACGTATAAGAGGTTGCTTTTATAGTTTATTATAGTTCTTATAAGTTAATGGATATTAATAATGCTAGAGAAGGTAATACTCTAGTAATACTTTATACATATACTTTATATGTGAATATAGTGGGATGTGAAAATTGAAGTTTCATAATGAAGTTTCAATGTTATTATGATGGGGAGACTGGATGAAGCCAAAGTTTAAAGAATTGATATTAGCATCCTATGAATTTGAAGTATATAACCCTATACAAACAAAAATAGTAATCTTACATACCATGTTCTTTATTAGTATTTTTATGAATATATTATTTATTTTTTTTCATCTATTCGTCACATCTTCATACACAATATTATATATAAATATTTTTATTTTATCTTTATCTTTGTATGCACTTTACTTACTTAGAGAAAAAGGGCACTATAATCTTGCTGTGTATATAGGAAACGGTGTCTTTTTTATAGCTTTTATTGCTTTACCACTATTAAAAAATGGTGAAGGATATACACTTATTTGGACATATTTTTTTGCACCTTTTGCTATATCCACATTGGGCGCGAAGCGTGGTCTGATAGTTTCAATATTTTTTATAACCATTGTACTTTTACTGACATACTATGGTATGTCTCTTGGAGTAAATGAATCTTTTGGTATAGAATCTTATGTAAGATTCGCACTAGCGCATTTTGTAATGCTTTATATCATTTATGCAATTCAAAATAATAGTGAATATGCAGAGAGAAAAATTGAACAACTTAGAGAAAAAGAGAAGTCAGAAATAGAAGTACTTACTAAACTCTCTATCACAGATACTTTGACCCCACTCTATAATAAACGGTTTTTTGAAGAGATATTCCCAAAACAAATAAAAAAAGCTCAAGAAAACAAAGCTTTACTTACATTTTTTATACTTGATATAGATTATTTTAAACAATACAACGATACTTACGGACACCAAAAGGGTGACTATACGCTCATACAAATAGCAAAAATATTACAAAAGGTTTTTTATCATAACAATACCTACCTTTTTCGTATTGGAGGAGAGGAGTTTGCAGGAATATTCCTCCATAAGAACATAACTGAAACATATATCCTCAGTAAAAATATACTTGAAACTATAAGAGAAGAAAAAATTGAACATCAGGGTAACCCAGATACTAAGGTACTTACAGCATCTATTGGCATATATGTAAAACACTTTGATGATGATTTAGATTTTAAAGCTATATATCGACTAGCAGATGAGGCACTTTATATCGCCAAGAATAATGGTCGGAACCAAATAAAATATGCTTAAAAAATTTATATTTTATGAAACTCCTTAATTAGTTTCTTTAATCTTTGCACTAATTCTTTAGTATAAAGATTTCTATAGACAATCAATTCATAGATTTTGTCTATTTCTTTTATATGTATTCTAAGGTCTTTTTTTTCTTGATTATCTTCAATATAACGCATAAAATATTGATGTAAGCTTTCATCTTTCTTACGCACAAAACCTTTTTTCTTCAATGACCGTAATAAAGGTTGTAAAATAGACAATGCTTCTGAACTATATCGTGGACGCTTCAAATAAGTAATTATCAAGAAAGTGATTATCAGTAATGCAATCAAGCTTATCACAAAAATAAAGATAAATCTAGGATTATTTTTTGCATATTGTAATAACTGTTTTTGACGTATATTTGAGTAATAGAGTATCCATGTTTCTACCTGATATTTAGCATACATAAGATAGAGATTTATTTTTTTTGCCAAAGGACTCTGCGTTGGGCTGTTTGTTTGCTCATTTTCACTACCCACCGTGTTAATTTCTATATGTGATGCGGTACTTGTGGTTTCATATCTCACCCAGTGTTCATTCATATAAAGTTCTACCCATGCATGGGCATCCTTTTCTTTAACAGCTAGATAATTATTTAAAGCATTACTGCTGTCTCCTTTATATCCTGTTACTATACGTGCAGGTATTCCTGCCATACGTGCCATTGTAGTAAAAGAAGATGCAAAATGTACACAATACCCACGTTTCTTATCAAACAAAAAGCTGTCTGTTGTGTGGTTGATATCCAATGGTTCAGGTTTGAGCGTATAGGTTAAAGACTTAGTGTGGAAAAACGTTACAATTGCTTTGGCTCTTTCTTTTTTTGAAACATATAGATTTTTAATTTTAAGTGCTTCTTCATAGGTTTTTGGGTTTTGTTTTGGATCGAAACGTGAGGAAACTTTTAAAGTATACCTGTCAACTTTATCATAGAATTTAGAATTTAAGGTAGATCTTGCAGTATAGTGTATAGGTTCTTTAATAAAATGTTTGACTGTACTGATAAGATCTCTATCTAGTACACTCTCTTTTACAGGACTTTGTGGTATATCGAGGAGATAAATCCAGCGTTTCTGGGTAGGGTATAGTGTTACTTTGTATGCTATTTTTATACCATCTTTCTTATAAGAGACATGGTTCTTTCTTTTCACAAATGGGGGGATAGGCTCCCAATGGTCTTTTTTATCGATATACAAGATACTACCTCTAAAATAAAGATAATGTGATGGAGGTACTTGCTTCTCAAACCCAACCTCCATCACAATACGATTACTAGGTACAAGTAAAGCTTTATTATCCAAATACATTGTACCATCATGTCCCATACGCTGCACCGTCTCACCTTTAAAACCATAATTGGCATGTTCAAAAGAGATACGAGGGAAAAAGATAAAGAGTACGACCACCCATGGTAATGAATACATAAACATCACCATAGCAGAGCGAAAACTTTCGACTAAATCACTCTGCATACGGTGAGTAAGTATCATCCAAAGCAAGAAAAAAACTTCAAAAATTACATAAGTGAGCATCACGATACTATGATAAAAAAACAAAGAAAGTGCTAAAAATAAAAAAGGTGAGATGAGCAAATAGAAGTTTATTTTTCGGGTTAATCTTTGCATCGCTACTACCACAAGTAAAACATAGACCAATAATTCTAAAAACAACTTAAGCCGTGAGAGTCCCCTAAAGCTAAAAGCTCCATACATGGATAGATAGACCGACAATACACCTAAAATAAATACAAACAATATCAATCCATTACCCGCAGGAGTACGCTTAAAATAAAGAAGAGACAAAACTATAATACTAAATAATATCATAGGCACTTTTAGCATCAATATAAGAGGCAAAAGCACTACTATATAAGCTAAATCCAAAAGAACAAGATCGTCTAGTTTAGTAGGTAGCGAGGGTAGTGAGAATCTCATCTATGCTCTCCTTATGGCTACCAAGTTGCACTTTAGGTAGTTTTACACTAAAGGGTAAATGCTTTTTTTCACAAGCCAGTACCCATAGGCAAAGTTGAGAAAGACGTGCTTCATCATCACTGCCTGCTTTATAAAAGTCAAAGACAAGGTCCGCTGTCTGCATCTCTTTGGTAAAAGTCTTTACCAGGAGTTCTCCTTTTGCCACAGATGCCCAGTGGATATGGGAGAGCTTTTGAGAACCATCATAAACACGTAAGCCATCAAACTCTTTTTCTTCTCCATAATGTGTCTCAGTTTCATTAAGAAAAGTTTCTAGGCTTTTACCATTGGGTTCAGGATATGCAATACCTCTATAAATATCTTCTATGGCTAAAGTAAGCCTCGCAGTTGAAAGTGGGTATTTACTCTCTAAGTAACACTCAGCATACTGAAATATACCTCGTTTTGTTGGAGTAAAAGGAAGTGACAGTGTAGCACGAGACTCCCCTTTGAGTTGTGCCAACTCTATAGAAGAGCCTTTAGCATGTAGCGTGACTGACCATGAAGGAGTGGTACTAATATTGGTTACTTCCACTAATATGTTACCTTCTTGTCCTGCAAAAAATCGTCCAGAGGGTACAAATGTTGCTTTAAGATGCCCTAAATTAAGAACACCTAAGGGACCTGCAGAAAAAGCAAAAGAAAAAACAAAAAAAAGCGTAATATAGACTAGATTAAAGTCATGCATATAGGCTTCTAAAAAAAGCCCAAAAAGCATCACTACAATGACAATCGAAAAAACGGTGGCATGTTGTTTAATACGTTTATGTATCTGGATGAATGTGCGTAAAGATTTCAACATCTATTCTCTTTGTGCTTGTAGTACCTTCCCTAAAAACAAGTCTGTGGGCACAGACAAAAGGGGTGACCATCTGTACATCATCAGGTATAGCGTAGTCTCTACCTTGTAACATAGCCCATGACTTTACCATAGCCACCAGTGACAAGGCACCACGAGTTGAAAGTCCATATTCAAACTTGCCAGATTCCCGTGTAAAAGCTATAATCTCTTGTAAAAAATCTAAAAGTACCTTTGAAAGTTTTACTTCTGAAGCTTTGTGCATAAGAGCTTCTATTTGTGCAGGACTAAACATGATTTGGGTTTTAGTATCAATCTTCTTCCCCAGAAGGATGTCACGTTCTGAACTTTTGTCAGGGTAGCCGATGCCAAAAGAACACATAAAACGGTCTAATTGCGAGTTGGGCAGAGGAAAAGTCCCCACTTCTTCATGTGGATTTTGTGTCCCAATGACAAAAAAGGGCTTAGGAAGTATATATGCTACAGCGTCTATAGTTACTACCCCTTCCTCCATAGCTTGGAGCAGGGCAGACTGTGTTTTTGGCATGGAACGGTTTATCTCATCTGCGAGCAAAAAAGAGCTGAATATTGGTCCTTTCCTAAAAACAAATGCACCATCTTTTTGGTTATAGTAGTTAATTCCTAGTATATCCGAGGGTAGCATATCTGAAGTAAATTGTATTCGACCAAAATCTAAGCCAAGTACTTGTGATAGGTGTTTAGCCAAAGTTGTTTTACCTACCCCTGGAATATCTTCTAAAAGTAGGTGACCACCTGCAAAAAAAGTAGCCAACGAGAGAGCTATCGTTTCTCTTTTACCTATAAGGTATTTTTCTAACATATCTATGATGGGTGTAAATTCTGGGGATATTATGTAAATCATATGTTAGTGTATCGAAAGTTTTATGTAATGTTTATCATAAATGAAATAAATTTTTCTTTCTCTTATGTGCTTTCTTCAGGCATAATACATACTACTATAAATAATCAAATTTTAAATATATTCATGATTTTACTAAACTAACTTGACACAAAGTGACTCAATGTTGTATAATATCCCTAGAAATTGACAAAAGAAGGAGATATACCATGAATATCTTAGAAAAATTAACCAACCAAATGCAAGGCACCATCGAATCTGGGGTATCTTTAGCATTACATAATAAAAACCAAGAAGTAGAACCAGTACATTTACTCTGGGCATTACTGACTAACAGTGGAAGTATACTACACCAAGCACTTAACAAAATGAATGTAGACAAAGCTGCTATAGAGCTAGAGACTAAGAGTATAGCAAATAAACTACCTACTGTATCTACCGTAACAAAAGAGAGCATCAAGCTTGGGCAAAACTTAGTAAGAACGCTTCAAAATGCTGAAGGTGTCATGACAACCAACGGGGACCAATACTTAGCAGTAGATGCATGGCTATTAGCCAATGCTGATGAAAGTTTCATCAAAGATACCATTGGTAAATATGTGGATATCTCTGAATTTAAGAAAACCCTTGAAAGTATAAGAGGTGGAAAGCAGATAGACTCTCAATCTGGAGATGAAACACTCGAAGCCTTAGCACAGTATGCCGACGACTTAAACCAAAAAGCACTTGATGGCAAACTGGATCCTGTCATAGGACGTGACGAAGAGGTGCAGCGTATGATGCAAATACTCATTCGCAAAACCAAAAATAACCCTATACTCATAGGTGAACCTGGAACGGGTAAAACAGCGATTGTTGAAGGGCTTGCACAGCGTATCGTAAACAAAGAAGTACCATTGAGTCTTCAAAATATGCGTGTGATGAGCCTCGATATGAACAGACTCATCGCTGGAGCTAAGTATAGAGGTGAGTTTGAAGATAGACTCAAAGCAGTCATAGATGAAGTCAAAGAGTCTGCCAATATCATCTTGTTTATCG
>JALSHU010000097.1 GCA_026982075.1 Sulfurovum sp.
ACAAAAATAGGCGTAAACATAGATTTAGGTATCTGTAAAGCAGTCAAGATGATACCTGTATAAAAATCTATATTAGGGTAAAGGTTGCGTGAAACAAAATACTCATCGCTAAGCGCAATCTCTTCAATCTTCCTGGCAATTGCCATAAGTTCTGAGTCAAGTCCAAGTTCTTCTCTTAGTTCATCTTGTAACTTTTTAAGTATTTGAGCTCTGGGGTCAAAATTTTTATAGACACGGTGTCCAAAACCCATGAGCCTAAATGCATCATCAGGGTCTTTGGCTTTTTCTATAAAGGCTTCTACTTTTTCTACAGAGCCTATATACTCAAGCTGTGCGATGACAGATTCATTGGCTCCCCCATGTGCTCGTCCCCAAAGAGCAGAGATACCTGAAGCGATAGCCACATAAGGGTGTGCGCCTGTAGAAGCCACACCACGCACCACTGTAGTCGAAGCATTTTGTTCATGGTCAGCATGGAGAGTAAAAATGGTATCTAATGCACGCACCTCAACATCTTTAATCTCTTCATGCCCCTTGTTACATAAATGCATTTTGCCTCCAGGGTACGCACGCATCATGGTAAGAAAATTTTTGGTAAAACTCAAGTCAATATCTGGCTCTATAAAAGGGATACCCAAAGAGTGTCGATATGCAAAAGCCGCGATAGTTGGTATTTTAGAAATGATACGGTGTGCCATCTCTAAATACTCTTCTTCATTTTCCATATCTAGATGCTCATTATAAAAAGAAGCCAAAGCAGTTACCGCGGCGGATAGGGTAGCCATAGGATGTGCATTGTCAGGGAAAGCATCAAAAAGACTATTGAGTCCTCTATGTAAGTAGGCCCGATGTCGGATTTCTAAATCAAGATTTAGTAACTCTTCTTTACTCGGAAGATGACCATTAAGCAGTAAAAAACATGTCTCCAAATAGCTATGGTTGTTTGCTAAATCTTCAATAGCTACACCACGATAGCGCAACTCTCCCTTTCCCCCATCAATGAATGTAATCTGAGATTCACAACTGGCTGTTGAAGTATACCCAGGGTCATAGGTAAACATTCCCGTGTCTGTAAAGAAAGTACGTATATCTATTACTGAAGGTCCTCTTGAACCTCTTAAAATATTGTATTCATAGGTATTTCCTGTGGCGTTATTAATCATGGTTATAGTATCTTTTTTCATCATAAACCTCCATGTACTTAATATATATAGTATAATCCAAGTGTGTAGAATATATGTGTAATTTAGATATAATTTTGAACAATTTGCAAAGGGAAACGATGACACAATTCGAAAATGTAACAGTAACACTGGCAGGCAATAGCTATTTTGACGGAGCAGTTACAAGTCGTACCGTAAACTTCAATGACGGCAGTAAAAAAACACTAGGTTTTATGCTGCCTGGAGAGTATGAATTTGGTACTGAAGCAGCAGAACTGATGGAAATCACATCTGGGGAACTGGCTGTAAAACTACCTGACTCGCAACAATGGATAGCTCTAAAAGGTGGGGAATCATTTAATGTGCCAGCAAACAGTAAATTTCAGGTAAATGTAAAAACTATCGTAGATTACTGTTGCTCATACTTGCAATAAACAAACCATACAAGGAAAAATATGTATTCTAAATATCTATATATACTAGTAAGCATTACTGTTTTGAGCCAGCAGATTACTGCGGCTGAAGACAATTTTTTTAGCCAAAGTGATAAGCAAAAACATTTTGCTGCAACCACTGTCATCTCTATGGGTGTTACCGGATATGCACGAAACAAAGGCTACTCCAAAATGGAATCTTTTTTCTGGGGGTTTGGTGCCGCGATGGCGGTAGGGCTCTTAAAAGAAGGTCTTGATGGGGTAACTGATGGACAACAAAGTTCAGATGACCTCAAAGCAGATGTACTGGGGAGTTTTACTGGAGCACTCATCTCTGCTCAATTTGAATGGAAGTTTTAATTCTATATTTAGTTCACAATAAGTACACAAACATAGCGTATAATACACCTAAGAAAGTCAAAGGAGGCTCCCCTCCCTTTAATGCCTTCTTGGCTTTCAGGGTAACTTTTTTATTTTATTTTATACTTTGATTCCCCTATCAAGGTCTCTCCTTTTTTATTATTTCATACAAAAAAGTTACCTGCAATCTACACCTACCCAAAGTCCATCTAAACATCAGCCAAAATGAGTATAATGTTTTCAATTAAGCGATAAAAAGAAGCAAGGTAAACAAATGGTACGTAAAAAAATATATAACCCAGAGTCTAAAGAGCTCACAAGCGAACGGAAAATATTTGGGGGGAATCCAACTGGTATATTTGAACTCAATGATATCAAGTATCAATGGGCATATAACCTTTGGGAGATGATGTTAAACAATACATGGTTCCCAAAAGAAGTAGATATGACGCGTGATGTCAATGACTATAAACATTTAACCGATGCGGAGAAGTCTGCATATGATAAAGTATTGGCTCAATTGATTTTTATGGATTCACTACAAACCAACAATATTATAGATAATTTAAACCCTTTTATCACTTCCCCAGAAGTCAATCTGATTTTAGTACGTCAAGCATTTGAAGAAGCATTGCATTCACAAAGTTATGCCGTAATGGTAGACAGTATTTCTACAAATTCCCAAGAAATCTATGAATTATGGCGTCGAGACATGAAACTCAAGATGAAAAATGATGCCATTGCAAAAGTTTATGAAGAACTTTCAGATAATCCAACAGATGCAAATATCGTCAAAGCAATGTTTGCAAATCAAATCCTGGAAGGGATTTATTTTTATAGCGGTTTTGCCTATCTTTACACACTCGCACGTTCCGACAAAATGCTAGGAACTGCACAAATGATACGGTTCATTCAAAGAGACGAAGTAACCCACCTTTTACTTTTCCAAAACATGATTAACGCCACACGTAAAGAACGTCCCGAACTCTTTACCAAAGAACTACTTGATGAAGTGTATGATATGTTCAGAGATGCGGTAAAACTTGAGTGTGAATGGGGTGCATACATTACACAAGGACAAATCCTTGGGCTTACAGATGGTATTATTGAACAATATATTCAATACCTCGCAGATAAACGACTCAAAGCTGTCGGTATGGAGAAACTTTATAATGTGGAACACCCCATTAAATGGGTAGATAACTTCTCCCAGTTTAATGATCAAAAAACAAATTTCTTTGAAGGAAACGTGACCAACTATTCCAAAGGAAGCCTAGACCTTGATGATTTTTAGGTATATATTATGTTAAATAAACCAAAAACGTTGGAGGTTGTAACTTTGCAATACCCAACACATCAACGCTACCAAGAAAACCTTGATGTGCTATTGGGGCATCTCCACTCACGTCAAGATAAACACATTCTTCTTGCACCAGAAGTTTTTCTTAGCTCTTTTGACTATGAACATATGCTAACTGCCGCAAAATTTTCTGCCAATGCACTCAAAACGCTTAAAAAAGAAGTCAATGAACAGATCCTTGTCTTCACCGTAATTATGGAAGATGGAGATGATTTTACCAATCAAGCAGTAGTCATTCATAAACATAAAATAGTATACAAACAAGAGAAAGTGAAACTCTTTAAATTAGGAGACGAAGATCTCTATTTTCGTGAAGGTAAACGAAAAAAAATTCAACCTTTCACCATAGAGGGGGTAAACTATGCCATACTTATATGTTTCGAATTACGATTTAAAGAGTTATGGAAGCAGATAGAAGGTGTGGATGTGGTTCTCATTCCTTCAAGATGGGGGAAATTACGCCAACTGCACTTAGAGATACTCTCCCGTGCACTTGCAGTTATGAACCAATGTTATGTTGTTCTCTCAAATAGTGCAGACAGTGATATGGCAACTTTTTCAGCGATTATTTCACCTAATGGCACAGTCATTTCAGATGATTCCCTTCATACTATAGAAGGCAGCATAGATTTTAGAGAAATAAAAAAAATGCGTCGCTACATAGTGATGGACTAGATTGAAAAGAGTGAAATTAGCACTAATATGGCTCTTATCTGTAGGTTTTACTACTGTGTCTGCCGCAAATATAGATATGGATATACAAGCCTGTAACTCAGGGGACATCAAATCTTGCTATAAAGCTGCGGTTACACTCACAACAGGTGATAATGCCAAAAATCAGGAGAAAAGAATCTTAGGCCTAGAATATATGCGTAAAGCATGTAAATTTGGTCATACACAAGCCTGTGATACAATGGGAGAAAACTATTATGCACAAAAACATTATCAAGCAGCCAAACCTTATCTTGTAGATTCATGCAATCGTGGCAAAAAAAATGCCTGTGAAGCTATAGGTACAATGTATAGAGATGCTCAAGAGATAAGACAAGATGATGTCTTGGCCCGAAAATATTATGACAAAGCTTGTGCCTTGGGCAGTGCAGATGCATGTATCAATATTGCTATCATGTACAGAGGTGGGTTTGGCGTAAATATCAACCGAACCTTTGAGAAAAAGTATTATCAAAAAGCTTGTAATTTTGGAAGTAATGCAGGGTGTAAACATTTTATAACAATGGACAATCAAGACAGAGGGATTGAAGAAGCAGGAATACTTGACATGCTAAAAAGCCTCTTTAATTAGATTTTAGATAAAATGCCTCCATTAATGGGGACAGGGGACTAAGAGTAGATGATAAAAGCAAGAAACAGACAAAATCTTGTAGCTGAAATAGAAAAACATTTTACACTAGACACACATGTGAAAGAAGCCTTTTTAGCAGTAGACAGAGAAGTTTTTGTTCCAAATGAGTTCAAACACCTTTCCTATAAACTTGATGCCCTTCCTTTAGCTGCAAGCCAATGGATTTCATCACCACTAACTGTGGCGAAAATGACGCAACACCTTGAACTACAAGGTGTTGACTCTGTACTTGAAGTAGGTTGCGGTTCTGGATATCAAGCAGCTATCTTGGCGAAAATTTGTCGGCGAGTATTTACTATAGAACGTATCGATGAACTTTTAAAAGAGGCAAAAAACCGTTTTTCTTCACTAGAAATGCACAACATTTTTACACGTTTTGATGATGGTCAAAGAGGATGGAAACAATATGCCCCTTTTGAACGTATCTTATTTTCTGCTACAGCCAAAGAAATACCGGATGTTTTGTTTGAACAATTAGCAGAGGGTGGCATCTTGATAGCGCCTGTGGAAGAGGCCGAAAATTACCATATTATTACACGCTATTATAAAAAAAATGGGCGTATTTCTTCTGAGAGTATAGAACCATGTCTCTTTGTCCCTGTATTGGATGGGACACAAAAGTAAACCTTTCATTAAATTTATGTTATGATTGACAACATTGTAAATAGATGAGGGGAAATATATGGAAAAGTTGATGAAGCCGGTAGAGTATGCCCAAGAGTTAGGCATATCAAGGCAAGCAGTCTATGCAAAAATTAAACGTGGTATATTACGGGCTAAAAATGTAGAAGGTAAACTTTACATTGTCGTTGACAAAACAGACAATAATAACAAAGAAAAAACAGAAAAAGAAACAAAAGTAACACCCAACAATAGTACTTCTCAAGACAAAGAAAACACCAAAGACTATAAAGCCTTACTTGAAGCAAAAGACGAAACCATATCTGTGCTTAAGGGAACAGTAAAAGATCTTAAAAAATCAAACAAAGAAATTTCAAGAACTTTACGTGGTGAGATTGACTTGCTCAAAGAAGCCTTTCATGAGATGAGAACACTTTATGTACATCAACTAGAACAAAAAAAGTCTCAAAATATCATAGATGTTTACGCCTCCGAAAAAGAAAATGCCAGTTCTTGGATAGGTCTTAAAAAGTTTTTTAAGCAACACAAAATCACTAAGGAAAAAATGCAAGGAAAAATCATTAAACGTCTTAAAAGAGCCCTTAAACAAGGTGATGAAAGAGTGATAAAACGCGATGATAAACTTAGACTTGATGCTAGCAAAGAATACAAAGATATTTTAAGCTAAATATATGAAGAGTTTACACTGTTTTGAAACATATTCACTTCTATTGTCTTTCCAAGCAAAGATACTCTCATATAAAATATTTTTTAGGGCTAAATCACATAAAAACAGTTTTAGCCCTACTCAGATATGTTACGCTATAATCTTCAAAAATCAGATAAATGCTATCTCAGAAAATTAGGATATTAAATGAAATTTCGACATAGTACAATATGCAAAAAAGGTGTAAAAACACTGCTTATGTTTACTCTTCTGTTTAGCAATTTATCTGCGTTAAGCTTGAAGTATCAAGAATCTGCATCTGAAATAATAATGAACTCTTTACAGACACAACCTAAAAAAAGTTTTTTACGCCAACTGTATGGACAACTTTTTTTTGTTCCTGTTTGGATGTATGAAGATACCTTGTCTCCAGCAGGTCATGATCTCTTTAAACATATTCAAAATGATATAACCTTAGATAGACAGGGAAAACTATACCAACATGCGGTACTTCTAGAAGATGCAGCCAATGAAATCTATACTAACAATGGGACTACCTTACAAAAGGTTGCCTTAGAGTTTAAAGTTTCACAACTCTACCATGCCTACACAAACTACGCTTACCTAGGCAGTATCAACTGGGGAGCATTTCAAGCACGTATCTCTAACCTAAAGGTCAATGATGTAAGTACCGAATGGGTATTGCATAGACCCAATATCAACGCCATTAAAATGCTTGAAAATGCTGCGCTGGGAGGAAGCTTAGCCTCATACCTCAATCAGGCTATCCCCACACAGTATCACTACAAGGCTTTACAAAGAGCATTGGCTCACTATAGAGAGATTAAGGAAAATGGTGGGTGGGAAGCTGTTTCTTTACATAAAGTACTTAAAAAGGGGAGTCATGATGAAGGAGTTTATGCCTTACGTGAACGTTTACGTGTAACAGGTGATTATACTCCCTGTGAAGAAGCAGAAGAAACACTTCAATATGATCAGTGTTTAGAAGATGCTGTCAAACATTTTCAAAAACGAAATGGCTTGAAAGTCGATGGTGAAGTAGGCTCAGGGACACTAAGGGTATTAAATAAAACCGTGGATGAACGTATTACCACAATACTTTTAAATCTTGATCGTATAAAATGGCTCAATAAACCTCAGACTAAACGACATATCATTATCAACATTCCAGATTTTATGCTCTACTTTGAAGAAGATGGAAAACTAATACAAACCATGCGAACCATTGTCGGGAAACCTAAAAATCCTACACCTATATTTTCTAACCAGGTAAAGATTATTGTGCTTAACCCCTATTGGAACCTTCCTACAAGTATTGTCCAAAAAGAGATGATTCCCAAACTCATGAGAAACCCTAATGCCATGAAAAAGCAAGGTATAGAGATACGTACAGGCTGGGGGAGAAATGCACAAAAGATTGATGCCAGCTCTGTCAACTGGGCAAAATATCGCTATAGCAAAAGCGTCCCTTTTCGCTTTGCACAAGTACCAGGGACTAGAAATGCTCTTGGGAAAGTGAAGTTTTTATTTCCCAATAAGTATGCAGTCTACATGCATGACACCCCTACTAAACCTCTGTTCAAAAGGACTAAACGCGCCTTTAGTCATGGTTGTATACGGCTACAAAAACCAAGAGAGTTATTAAAAACTTTTTCGACATTTAACACAAATATAAATTTTGAAAAATCTCAAAAAATACTTAAAGGCAAAAAAAACACACATATAAAACTCGAAGAAACAGTACCTATAGATGTCATTTATCTAACTGCTTGGGTAGATTATGATGGAAAATTGCAGTTTAGAAACGACATTTATAACTATGATAAAATGCAATTAAAATCATTTAGAAAGTGGTAAGTAATGGCGTTTGAGTATGCTATAGCACTAACAGGAAGTATCAGCACGGGGAAAAGTACAGTTTCAAAGATTTTGGCTTCTTATGGGTTTACTGTCATTGATGCAGATACCATTGCACACCAAATGTTGGACGAACAACATCAAAAAATAGGGGAAATGTTTGGAACAAATATCGTACACAACAAAAAAGTGGATAGAAAGACTTTGGGTGCCATTGTTTTTGCTGATGTGTCTAAAAGAAAAAAGTTAGAAGCATTACTTCATCCTCTTATTTTTGATAGAATAAAACAGTTATCCAAAGAAGAAGACCGTTTGAAAAAACCATACTTGATAGATATACCCCTTTTCTTTGAAAATGGACGATATCCTATTGAAAAGTCGCTTGTAGTCTATGCAAATAAAGAAGCCCAACTAGAACGTTTAATGCAAAGAGATGGGTACAGTAAAAAAGAAGCCCTCTCCCGTATCGAGACACAAATGGATATAGAAGAAAAACGCAAACGTGCTACCTATGTGATAGACAACAGTGGTGATTTAACTCATTTACAAAATGAATGTAAAAAAATAAAAGAGATAATTACAGGAGAATTTACATGACCGTAACCAAATATTCTGGAAATGGCAATGACTTTATTATGTTTGTAGCACAAGAAAAATCAGACCGGTCAGCACTGGCAAAAATACTTTGCCATAGACAAAATGGAGTCGGTGCAGATGGGCTGGTTGTATTATTACCCCATAAAAAATATGATTTTGAATGGGAATTCTACAACTCTGATGGTTCTGTGGCAGATATGTGTGGAAATGCGTCACGGTGTGTCGCACACTTTGCACATGAAAAAGGTATTTCCAAAGACAATCATGCAGAGTTTCTAACGGGTGCGGGAGTGATACGTGCAACTATCAATGGGTTATATGTCGTCAGTGATATGACAGAACCCGATATCATCAGAACCGACATAGAAGAGTATGGAGAAAATTGGTGGCTCATTGACTCTGGTGTTCCACATCTTGTAGCTGTACGTGACAACATAGATGACTTTAACCTTGAAGAAGCAAGAGCCTTGCGCCACAAATATAATGCCAATATAAATATTTGTAAACTTGACGGGGACACAATGTATGTCCGCACCTATGAACGTGGGGTCGAAGATGAAACTTTAGCCTGTGGTACAGGGATGGTCGCATGTTTTATACGTAACCATAAAGAAAACAAAGTCTCTGGTCAAATAAAAGTACACCCCACAAGTGGAGATGAGCTGTATGTAAGCTATGAAGAAGGTATCTATCGTTTTGGGGGGCAAGTTAGTAAAACGTTTGTTGCTGAGACATTCATTTAATCGCCAAATCATTTTTGTTACTACCTTCACCCACCACCCTTTTTTTCATTGATATAGGAGCAGGAGATCAGACTTAACTTGGCAAGCAAGTACTAGCATAGGCTGTAAATTTTCTTGGGGTGATGTTATCGGAACGTATCATAATATGCACTATGACAAAGGAAGTTCATTACTCATAAAAGATTTTAATTTA
>JALSHU010000098.1 GCA_026982075.1 Sulfurovum sp.
TAGCTAAAGAGTTCGGTGAAGTCACCGTCAACCTAGAAATAGAACCCAGACAAATCACGCTTGATGTAGAAGACGCCAACATCCCTGCTCTACGTGAAGCCCTCAAAGGTCTAGGCTACCCTATGAGCGATGAAGATTTATCAACTTTGGAAGGGTTTACTACGACTGCGAAGAGTTTTGTTTCTTGTGCGGTGGGGAAGATGAATAGCTAATTCACTCCCCAAACAAATAAATCAAATCAGGAAACAAAACAATAATCAAAAGTGCCAAAAGTTGTAACCCAATAAACGGCACAACCCCTCTATATATCTCCCCTGTTTTCACCTTGTCTCCCGCTGCACCCTTTAGGTAAAACAACGCAAAGCCAAAGGGTGGTGTGAGGAAACTGGCTTGTAGGTTCATGGCTATGAGTATGGCAAACCAGATGGGGTCTATGCCTAGCATGGCTACTATGGGTACAAGTATGGGTACTACCACAAAAGCTATCTCTATGAAGTCTATGAAGAAGCCAAGTAAGAATATGACTAGCATCGCTATAAATATGAATGTCCATACATCTTCTTGGTCACCAGCAAAAAAGTCCATAGCCATATCTCCGCCACCTAACTCTCCAAATACAAGAGAAAATGCCGTAGCCCCAATGAGTATCATAAATATCATGGCGGTGAGTTTAACGGTTTCTATGGAAGCGTAACGTAGCATCTCGTAAGAAAAAGTCTTTTTATACATAGCCAACAACACAGCCCCCAACACCCCAATGGCAGCAGACTCAGAAGGCGAAGCGATGCCTGCGAAGATTGAGCCTAAGACTACACCTATGAGTAACAAAGGAGGAACTATCTCTTTTACTGCCTCTTTTACGATGTCCCCATAAGGTTCATCTGACGCTATGGCAGGTGCATACTCTTTGCTGAAGTATGAAATGATGAGAATATAAAGTATATACAGCCCTATAAGCAAAAGCCCAGGTACCACAGCTGCACGGAACAAATCTCCCACGCTTAGATGCATCTGGTCTCCAAGTATGATGAGGACTATAGACGGCGGTATAAGCTGTCCTAGCGTACCAGACGCTGCGATGCTACCGCTTGCTAGTTCGGGGCTATACTTATGCTTTAGCATGAGAGGTAGAGCGATGAGAGACATCATCACCACAGATGCCCCTACTATGCCTGTGCTAGCAGCGAGTATCGCCCCTACAAGTACCACAGAGATGGCCAGTCCACCACGTACAGAGCCAAAGAGTTTAGCCATGGAGAGTAGTAAACCCTCTGCCATTTTAGACTTTTCGAGTATGAGTCCCATGAGTATGAAGAGTGGCACAGCCATGAGCGTGACGTTACCCATGATGCCATAGGTTCTATAAGGAAGCATCTCTAACACCCCTAGCCCTACCTCATCTGCTATGAGAGCAAAAAACAGAGCCACACCTGCAAAGACAAATGCTACTTGAAAGCCAAGCATGAGTAACACAAGAGCCATAGCAAACATAAGAAACACTGGGTCAAACCAAAATGCCATGCGGTTGTACCATGCTAGGTATACAAGGGTAGCCACTAGGGCTATCCCTACGAGGGTTTTAAGGAGTACCATTTTCTTTTCTAGTCTATGATAGGCTTTGAGTACTTCTGAGAGTGCTTGAAGTACTAACAACATAAAGCCCACAACCAACACAGCCTTGATAGCCCAACGCTCTGTTAGCCCTCCGGGGTCCGAAGAGACTTCATTTTGCAAATAAGACTGCATAGTCATATCTACAGCATCACTTAAAAAGAGTAGTGAAAAAGGGATGACTAGTAGTAACATAGAGAGTATCTGCACTACCATCCGTATATCTTGACTGTATTGCTCAAAAAAGATGTCTACTCTTACGTGTTTGTCATGTTTCAGTGCATAGCTAAGTCCCAGTAGAAACACCATATCAAAAAGATGCCACTCTACTTCTTGGAGAGCTATGGAGCCTGCTGAGAAGAAGTAACGCATCCCTGCATCATAGGATACCAAAAGTGAAAGTAACACTACTAAGACAGCTGCAAACAATCCAGAGTATTTACTGATATTATCTAAGTAATAGGAAAATTTTAGATTCATTGTATTCTTTTTTATATATAAGGTCTAGAAAAATTTAGAGATTCTTTTTTCTAATATTTTTATTAGTATATCATAGATATCATGTTTCTTTCATCAAAGGAAATCTACACACCCACTTCTCTTTAACCTATGATTTACTATACTTTTTGACCCTTAAACTTTAGAAATCTAAGCTATAATTTAATACTCAAAAAGAATGGATGATTATGGTTATAATAGGTATAGGAAATGTACTACAAAAAGATGATGGGTTAGGGGTATACGCAGCGACATACCTCAATGAGAACTATACTTTTTCACAAGAAATTCAGATCATCAATGGTGGTGTTGAGGGAATACATCTCCTCAATATTTTAGAAGAAAATAATCATATTGTTATCTTAGACTGTTTACAACTTAACGATGCCCCTGCTTCAATCTATGCAATACCTGCTCAAGAAATTTCTGGTTATGGTCTTAACAATGGAGGTGCGCACGAAATCGGCATACTTCAATGTATGGATATGTTAGAACTTCAAGGGAAAGAAATTCCAGAAGCCATTGTTATCGGTATTGTACCCGGCGAGGTTACCTTTGAATTTGGCTTAAGTAAAGTACTTATAGATGCTTTTGAAGGGTATATCTCTGTCGTACTCCAGTATCTTAACAAGCATGGCATAAAACATACAAAAAAAGAAACCCTTACAGCACTTACAGAAATCATGGATAGAGCCAAAGACCCTTCAGGTGTTATGATTTAACAATACTAGTTTCCCAGCCGTCATACAATGCATCATGTGCCTCAGCAATATCTATAAGATTCAATGTAATGGCATCTATATCATGATAAAAAGGTTTATCTAATCGATAAAAGTCTAAACCTTTCACACCATCTTCATTTTCAATCTCATCTTTTATTTTATACCCTTTAGCCAAAAGTGTTTCGACAAGTGCTTCTTTTTTATCTACAGAAGGCATAAATATCTTGTGTTCTATAGCACGTGCCAAATGTAGTCCATCCCCCTGTTCTCTTAAGTTATCACATACCTTATGGTTTTGTATCAGCTGCCACTCTCTTGCTGTCGGATAAAGTAGCTTATGATAATAATTCCACTCTACATCTTCTTGATGTCCATTGGTAATATCATAACTTGTATGTTCATTAAGTGCAAACTCTATGAAGTCAGGCCAATTGTATGTATACTGCACATAATATAAAAATGTCACATAACCATCAGAGATAATACGCCCAACATATTTTCCTATACGAAATTTAATCATAGAAGCTTCAAGTTTATCTTCCATAAAAAGTATCTCTGGTTCTTCATTTTCTGAAAGTAACCCATTTTCATTAGGCTCTTTAAGCTTTGCTTTTACAAAAGCCACTGTAGGGTATGAGTATTGTATCTCTTCAAGTTCCATGGAAATACCAGCATTAAACTGTATAGAAGCTGGTTTCCCCTCCAGGTTTTTCATATATAGTTCCCAATATTCTTGCATCATAACTTCCTTTAATTCATTTCTAAACTCATGAGGTACATATCTTCCCCATCAAGTACTTTTACTCTTAGACTCTCGCACTTCACACAAAAATATCGTACTTCATCCACCTCAAAAACATTACCACAATCTTTACACTCAAGTTTCAACTTTTGAGGATTGATGACAAATTCTGCACCATCACATATCGTTCCCTCTTTAAAGGTATCAAAAGCTGTTTGGAGCAAATGCGTTTCTATACCTGACATTACACCTATCTTAGTGATAACCTTAGTCACTTTATTAGCATCATTTTGTGCTGCTATCTCTTCGCACTGATTGAGTAGTGCTTGTACGACACTATATTCATGCATATATTCTATCCTTTGTTGTTTTTAATTTTAACCTTTTAGGTGTCTCTCTTGGACATATTTTGTAGACAAAATCACGTCTTAATATATGAAATGCACTCTCTTTCTCCCAAAATTCAGGATGCATGACTTCGATTTCTTTCTCTTTAAAAGCTTCTATTTGTGCTTTATTGGCTTCAATATAGTCTTCTTTATCCCAAATAAAGTCATCATTATACTTAGATGTTGCAAAAGTGTGTAGATTGTCATCATAATGCTCATGTGCATAGACTTCATCTACCATACCCAAAATTTTTGCTTCCTTTACAGAAAGTGGTAAACAATCATCTAACAGTTGTTGTGCCTTTTTTTCACCTACACGCTTTGGCAAACTGTAGGTATGATATTCACTGCCACTTAATCCTAAAGTTTGGTAATGAGGGTTTAACACTACTCCCTCTCTCGCTACGACAAAATCACATGCAAGCCCCATAAAAACACCCCCTGCACCTGCATTACGATGAAACGAAGCAATAGTAACCACTTCTTCTGCATAAAGTATAGATGATACCAAATCATTCATTGCATTGATATTTGCCCAACCATCTTCACCCTGTTTCGCAGAGTCTTCAAGTATATTTAGATGTATCCCATTTGAAAAAAAATCCATTCCTCCCATCAATACCAATACTTCACATTCTGTTTTTAAATATTCTACAGCATATTTAAGTCGTATACATTGCTCAGCACTCATTGCACCATTATGAAAATTAAAATATAAATATGCTACATTGTCACGTCTTCGTACACTCACTTCATAAAAGGTATCATAAGATTTGTCAAATACCAAGGGCAAACGATCTTCTTTTATACCTTGCAGTTTTTCCTTTAGTACATACGTAGCAGGGAGCTTAAATTTTCCAGCTTCTCTAAGATGACTTACCCATACAGCACCATCAATGGTACCCAAACAAATGGCACCATCTCGTTTGGCCAATATCTCTTTAGGCTCTCCTGTAAATTTATCCTCTTTATGTGCACCAAATAAATAACAGGGCACCTCTAAAATTTCATCTAAAGCCCCAGGGAAAGAATCAGATAAATAAATTTTCTCAATAATCGTTTGGGTAGTATCATTCCCCCAATCTATCGCTCTTTTTTCTTGTGTAAATTTCTCATGTATAGGATTTAAAACTTGAGGTGACACCGTTTCATTTTTTAAATTTTCAAAAAATAAGTCTAATGCTTTTAAAGAACTATGCACTATTTCTTGTCTGTATAATGAGGCTTTGTACGTGTTTCTCACGCTAAAATCAACTTGGGCATAAATATCACCACCATCATATTCAGCATTTGCTTTGAGTATCACCAATCCCCACTTTTTTGTATGACTCTGAAGTGCATACTCCAAAGCATTGGGACCTCTATCACCTATGGGACCTGGATGAAAGATATACGTGGGATACTTTTCATAAATACTTGCAGGTAAATATCGTTTTAAAAATGGACAAAGTATAAGTTCAGGTTGAAAAGCCTCTATCTCCTCCAACATTTGCATCTCACTGATTGCAAAAGAGACGACCACTTCGTCTCCTCTATCTTTTAAAGCAGTATATACTGCTTGTGTTTGAGAATTAAATGCTGTGCACAGTAGAAGTATTTTCATCTATCTTCTTAGCAAATACGTGGCAATAATTCACCCGTAGGCAAATCTAAAAATCTTTTTGTTCCCCAAGAAGAGTTAAGCAATACCTTACCTTTGTATTGTTCAGTGACTGTTGCTATGACTCTAGAAGTAGTATGTGTGTTTTGTAAAACCTCTAAAGCTTTGGCCTCATCCTTTTTTGCAACACACAGTACAAATGTACCTTCATTCGCAAGGTCAACAGCTTCAAAGCCCAACATCTCACAAATACCTCTGACTTCTTCTTGCACAGGAATACTCTCTTCTTCTACTTCTACACACACATCAGAAGTCTTCGCCCATTCGTTGAGTACAGCAGAAACCCCACCACGCGTCGCATCACGCAAAGTAACGATATTTACATTTGCATCTATCAATGCTTTGATTTGTGGATAAAGAGAAGCACAGTCAGTTTGAAGTGTACTGTCTAACTCTATGCCTTCACGTGCAGCAAAGATAGTCGCTCCATGTGCTCCCACATCACGAGATACCAAAATACTCATGCCAGATTTAAGCCCAGCAGCAGTGATACCTTTGTGTTCTATTTCACCTATACCTGTTGTATTAATGAAAAGTTTATCTACAGCTCCCTTTGGTACTACTTTTGTATCTCCACTGACTACGATAGCACCATTGATTTCCAGTTCTTTTTTCATAGACTTTACAATTTTTTCCAAATCACGCGTAGGAAAACCTTCTTCAATAATCACCGAACATGTCATATATTTTGGTTTCGCACCCATCATTGCCAAGTCATTACAAGTACCACACACTGCAAGTTTTCCAATGTCTCCTCCAGGGAAGAAAAGAGGACTTACCGTAAAACTGTCTGTGGTAAATGCTAATTTACCATCTTCTATGACAGCTGCATCCTCACTCTTGGCTAGAATATCATTCTCAAAATGTTTATAAAATATTTTTTTTATAAGTTCATTGTTCTCTTCGCCACCGTTACCGTGGGCTATAGTGATTGTTTTTGTCATAAAAACTATTTCCTTTTATAAGATGTTGTGCCCTCACAACACCGTTTAGTTATGCTATAGATGTCTATAATTCTTTAAAGTTCAAGGTATCCTCAAGAGGCAATACCTTATATAATTAATATATTAAATGAGATTTCCATACTTATAGTACGCTGCACACGCACCTTCAGAACTCACCATACATGAGCCTATAGGTGTTGTAGGTTTACAAGCTGTACCAAAAATAGTACATTCCTGAGGTTTCGCCATTCCTCTTAATATATCACCACAAATACAAAGTTTGTGATCTTCAATCTCTGCGATAGGAAGTACATCTTTATATTGGATTTCAGCATCATACGCTGCATACTCTTTTCGAAGTTTTAGCCCTGAATCTGGTACATTTCCAAGACCTCTCCATCTAAAAAGACTCATTTTTTCAAAATAAGTTTCTATAAGCTCTTGGGCTTTAAGATTTCCTTCATGATTGACAACACGTTTATATTGTACTTCAAGTTCACAACGATCTTCAATGAATTGTTTAATAATCATAGAGATACCCTGCATAGCATCCACGGGTTCAAAACCAGTAACGACCACAGGACGACCATAGTCTTTTGGAAACTTATCATAAATTTTTGAACCCGATATAACTGACACATGGCTCGGCCCTAAAAATGCATCTATTTGATTGTTATAACTATCCACATGCACATCACGACTGTCAATAAGTTCAACCATCACCTCAGGGACAGTCACATGATTAATATGGAACAAAATATTTGTTATCTTTTGTTTGATCACCTGCTCAACCAGTACTGCAGTCATTGGTGTTGTAGTTTCAAAACCTATAGCAAAGAAAATCACAGTTTTGTCTGGATGTTCCTCTGCAATTTTGATACATTCCATTGGAGAATAGACAAAACGTACATCAGCACCTTTTGCACGAGCATCTTGTAAGCTTCCGTTAGATCCTGGAACTTTAATCATATCTCCCAAGGTGACAAGTATCACATCATCTTGCATTGCCAATACATATGCATGATCAATACGTTCTTTGGGCATGATACATACTGGACAACCAGGTCCATGGATGAAATTTACATTTTCTGGTAGAAGTTGTGGTAAACCAAACTTCATAATAGTATGTGTATGACCACCACACACTTCCATGATATTGATAGGTTTTTTTAATTTTTTTGCATCTTCTGCAATTATATTTGCATAAGCTTTAATGGTTTCACCATCACGAAAGTCATCATAAAGATTTTTTAATTCTAAATTTTCCATGATTACGACTCTATTTTTAAATCTTGAATGCCTCGATTTGGACATTCATCATCTTCTAAAATCGCCTTACGTCGATCTTCTTCATCCATAAGGGTCAATATCTCTTTATAGGTATTAATAGACTCCATTGCTTCTACTTCATCGATTTTATTCATAACAAAACCAATGTGTAACAGTACATAATCACCTATTTGTACATCACCATCACCCATCATCATTAGATTTGCATCACGCTGTACACCCATAGTATCTACTGTACACATGGTTTGATCATCTGAAATTTTCACTACTTTACTTGGGATTGATAAACACATAATTAACCTCTCATTTTTCTTTTAAATTCTATCCATTCAGCGACTGCTTTAACAGACTCTATATCATTCACATTGACTTCTAAAATGTCAACATTTGGTTTAATACGTCTTGCATCTGCTTTTTCTCTTTCTATATCATACTTAAAATGAGGAAGTAAATCTGTTTTGGTAATAAGCACTAAATCAGCTTGTCTAAACATTACTGGATACTTAGCTATTTTATCTTCCCCCTCAGGTACAGACACAAGTACAATGTTCAAGTGTGCTCCTACATCATACGATGCAGGACAAACAAGATTTCCTACATTTTCTACAAAACATACATCTATCTCATCAAGTGGCATATCATGCAAACCTTTATGCACCATAAATGCATCCAAGTGACAAGCTGTACCTGTTTGTATCTGCTGTGCATGTATACCTTTTGCTCTAAGTCTATCGGCATCACGCTCAGTCTCCAAGTCACCTTCAACTACACCAAATTTAAATGTAGCAACATCAGCCAAATGTTCTAAAAGCGTTGTCTTTCCAGAGCCGGGACTAGACATAAGGTTGATACCTATAATCCCTTTTTCTTCTAAATGTTTTCTGTTATGATTGGCTTCATGATCATTTTTATCAAGAATCTTTTGAATAACTGAAATGGTCTTTGCATCATTAAGTTGTGGGTTATGATGTAAGTGTTCATGTGCCTTCTGATGCTCACCTGAACCATCATGCTCATGTGCATGACTATGACTCTCATCTTCATGTCCATGAGAATGAAATGTTTTTCCTCCATCATGACTATGTTCACCAACCTCTTCTGCCACAAGACCTTCCATACCTCTTATACTACAACCACAATCTGTACACATATACTATTTCTCCTTTATCTATTTAATATCTTCTTGAAAAGGGCAAAGCTCCTTTTCAATACCTTTCACTAAAACTTCACCTTGAGTGAAAAATTAGCTAAGCAATATATTTGTTCCTACAACCAGTGAAATGACACCAGCAGTCATAAATGCTCTTCTTACATTCGTAAGGCTTCCTAAAAAGTTTTCATTAATGTAAAGCATCACTAAACCAAATGCACCAAATACCAACATCACACCTATAGTAAACGCAGCTACCAAAGAAAAGTCCACAGACCCACCTTGCACTGCACCAAGCGTAATAAGCATTCCTCTCACGCCACCTGCACCCATAAGGAGCCCAAGTGTAAGTGAAGAGGTATTGGCTACTGTATCTTCACCGTGTTCATGTGATTTCCCAAACCATATATGGATATGTTCTTTACCCTCATGAATGTGTTTTCGTAGTTGTATACGATTCAACCCCACCATAAAAAGAAGATACACTCCCATAGCGATGATAACGGTTGCAGAGATGATATCTCCGTATGCTAAAATCTCTTCAGAAATTGCCACAGTCTCTAATACCTTTGCAAAAAGGAAAAGACTTACTCCATGCCCTATCGCAAACAAAGAAGTAATCAACAGTGTTTTTCGTTTATTCTTACCTATAGAAAAATCTGCTATCGCCGTTAGATGGTCAGGACCAAAAGCGTGGAGTATACCATACCAAAAAATAACAATTAATGATAACTCCATAACTCTCTCCTAAATGCATATTTCTGTACTATATTAGTCACTTATCATTAAATACGTATTAAAAAATCTACTTCTACTCTATTTTAAGGACTAAATGTTACCATGTTTTATGAAATGTATCTATTGTGAGCACCCATATACGTATCTGTTAGCAGATAAACAACGTAAATGTGGAAAATGTAAAAAAAAATTTAGCCCAAAAAAACTAGCCAGAGAGAAAAAACTATTTGCACTCTTTACAGCTGGTGTAAATGCAAGAGAAGCTTCTAAGCAAAGTAACATGCATGTTGCAACCATACAAAAATACTTTGAAAGATTTCGAAGAAATATTACATATTATGCCGATGAAATGTATCAAAAAAACAGTCACCGTGTTACAGGATACGATGAGTATCTCTATCTCCCCAAAAGCCTAAAAATAGAAGAAAGCATAGAGAAACTCCAACATTTCCTCACCCTGAGTTATGATAATAAAGTCTACAATATAATGATGCCACAAACAAGGGATTTGCACTATGCTGAAGATGATATACAAAAGAACAAGCTTTTACTCAAATACCTCAATTTCAATAAAATAGCAAAACTTTCCAAAGCACAAAATACCATTACTCAATTTTGGGATTATTTTGAAAATTTCATACTACAATACAAGGGCGTAAGTGAGGAACAGTTTATTTATTATCTTAAGGAAGCGGAGTGGCGGTTTAATACCGCCCAAACTTAAAATTACATCCAACCTTTTAACATCAAATGCCAATACATTGGCTTCAGCATATACAAGTCAAATGCCCACCATAAATAGCGTGGTTTTTCAACTGCCAAAGGAAAAGAAGGTGCAAGTCCCTCATAATTAAATTCAGCCAAGATAATTTCCCCGTATTCAACTTTGAGAGGACATACTGTATAGCCGTCAAATTTTTCTGTTAATGGTTTACCTTCTACCGCTGCTACCAAATTGCCTACAGTTACAGGTCCATGATGTCTTGCAGAACCACCTGTTTTTCCCAGAGGTATACCACAGATATCTCCAATACCAAATATATTTGGATATCTTCTATGTTGTAATGTCTCCTGGTCTACTTCCAACCATCCTTTCCCTGTACCTTTTTGCCAACCTAATTTTGACTCAGCTATTGCCTTTGGTGGTCCCATAGGTGGAACAATATGTATAAAGTCATAAGATAAATCTACTTTTTCTTTATGCTCAGTTACGTCATATTCACCAAGATCTTCATCATATTCGCCTTTTACTTCATATATATGCTCAAAAGTAGCCACTTTCTTTTTAACATCAATAGCAACAAGATTATGACCAAAATGGTTGGTGATAGTATCATATCGCTTTTGTACATTGGCAAGTGATGTTTCAATTTCAGGAAGACTAAATAGTTTTGATTTAGAAGTAGCATAAATATAATTTGCACTCAAACCATCTTTCTTCAAATGATCCGCAGAAAGATACAATATTTTTTGTGGAGCACCTCCACACTTAATAGGTGTTGCAGGTGCGGTATAAATAACTGTAGGTTTTTTACCAGAAGCAGCTGTTTTTTTCATTGCTTCAAACCATTTCCATGTAAGTGGACCCCCATCAGCCGTACCAGCTTCAGCATTATTTAAATAGACACTTGCAATTCCATTTTTTCCTATATCCTCTTCTGTAAGACCTTTGATCCAGTCATAATGGTACACCATTCCCGTAGCAACAACCATATAGTCATATACCACAACTTTTCCTGCACGTGTGGTGACTTGATTCTTTGTTGGTTCAAAAGAGGCTACTTCATCTTTTATCCAATGCACATCTTCATCTATAAAATTTTTATTCTCTTTCATCATTTCGTCAACAGTTGCTATACCTGCTGCAACAAATACTTGTTCAGGTTGATATAGATGTTTTTCATTGGGCGCAATGATAGTAATCTCTGCATTAGGCAAAGCACTACGGAGTCTCGCCAATGCCATAATCCCTCCCGATCCTCCACCAACTACAAGCACTTTCACTTTTTTATCTGAACTAGGCCCAGCTTCTGCTGGAACAGGTGCACCTAACATCATGGCTGCCCCACCTGTTAAACCCATTATTTTTAAGGCATCTCTTCTACTCATACCTGTATGTTCTTTGGTATGTAACATTTCATACGTTATTTGACTTTGTCGTATAGTTTTCTCTTTCATGTCTAATTCCTTTTTGTTATAATAATTATAATTTATTAAATATTTATTATTGCTTAAGTTAAATTGTAAATCCATTAAGCTAGAGTTAGGTAGTATACAAGCAAAGGAGTAACACAATGAAACATCCCGTTAAAGTCTATTTAGAAAAAGGAAAAACCTACCAGTTTTGTACCTGCAGTAAAAGTGCCGATGGTGTATTGTGTGATGGTAGTCATAAGAACACAGAGTTTAAACCCCTAGAATTCATAGCTACACGTAACTCTGAAGCATTGTTATGTTTATGTAAAAAAAGTACATGTACACCATATTGTGATGGAACACATGCTAAACATGAAAAGTTTGACTTGGATTTTCTCCTAGACTAGTCTAAATTATCTCCAAAATTCTTTCACATCTGCCTTTTGAAACTGATATCCCAAGTCTTCACAAAGCGTATTAGAAGAAATAACTTTATGTACACTTTTTTTTCCTGAAAAATATGTTGCTCCAAAATGAAACTGTTCTGCATTTTGGGAAAAAATCTCTTTTTTTGTTGACTGTATGGGTGCCACGACATCAAACGTTTTACATCTTCTATCTTTTTTTATAATCTCTGAAATAATTTCTACAACATCATCCCTGTGAACATACTGGGTAACACTATCTTCAATAGTATGATGAATCGTGTATTTCCCTGCTATTCTATCATAACCCATTAAGCCACCTAACCTTAATATCACTGCATCATCTTTTGCTGTTTCTACAAGTTTTTCAGCTTCTATAATACTCTTGTTCTCCTCATAAAATGAGATAGAACTTAAAAAAATTACTTGTGTATCTATCTTAGCATCCAAATAAAAAAGTGTATCATCCAATACCTCTAAATACTCACTCGATGGTGGTATAGCTATGAGTAAAACATCACAGGCATAAAACTGAGCTACAGCATTCATACCTATGTCACGAGACAGACAATTCACTTCATGTCCTATAGACTCAAGTTTTTCACGTACAACAGCACCGATCCATCCACAGCCTAAAATAGATATATTTTTCTTTTTTTCATACATTATTTTCCTTTATACTATCATTAGGCAGAGGCAACCACCTGCCCTAAAGATATCCCTCCATCATTAGGTGGAATAGTATAAGAGATAAGTGCCTCAGGAAACCTCTCCAGTACCAGTGCTAAAAGTATCCTATTTTGAAAAACCCCTCCACTTAACACCAATGGTAAATCATAAGCTTTACTCACCACAACTATTATCTCCACTAAAGTATGAAAAAACTTTGAAACTGCAACAACTACATCATCTTCGACTAACAACTCTTTAATCATTGGCAGTATATCTATCAACCCTTTTTCATAGCCAAAAGTGTAATGTCCAACGACAGATTTATCATATAACTCTTCGAGCATCATGCCACTCTCTCCCTCAAAGCTCATTACCTGGCACACACCCAGAAGTGAAGCTACAGCATCAAAAAGCCTTCCTACTGAGGAACTTAGAGGCGCATTAAGTCCTTTTTCCCACGACAGATAATATGTTTTGAGTTCTACGTTTGAAAAAGATTTTGTTGTATGGTTGTCTAACAGTAATGTCTTTTCACCATAAAGATCAAAAAGTAACGAAAGCGCCACACGCCTAGGCTCTTTAATAGCTTTAGAACCACCAAGTAACTTAAAGTAGTTTACATGTGCTACACGTTCAAACCCCTCATAGTCACACACCATAAACTCACCACCCCATAAAGTACCATCTTCTCCATATCCAGTACCATCAAATGCAACACCCAAAACTTTACCTATGACTTGTTTCTCAGCCATCACACCTAGGATATGTGCATAATGATGTTGTACTTCATTTCTTTGAATTTTCTCATCCTTGGCTGCTATCTGAGATGCCACTTTAGTAGACTCATAGTGGGGATGCATATCATGCGCTATCACTTCAGGTTTAAAGTCATACATACGTTTTAGCGTTTCAATATTTTTTTCATAATATTCTACTGATCCTATGCTATTTAAATCTCCAATATGTGG
The DNA here is from genome assembly GCA_026982075.1 of Sulfurovum sp. GTDB lineage: Bacteria > Campylobacterota > Campylobacteria > Campylobacterales > Sulfurovaceae > Sulfurovum. The sequence goes on from JALSHU010000098.1 coordinate 13,946, forward strand.
AGAGAGTATCACCTGATTTTTAAAACCTATTGCAATCGTATTTTTTTGGTTCGCACCAAGCGCCAATATTTTGTTAGATAACGCAAAAGGCAACTGTATACTTACAGGTGCATACCCTCTCGCACGTCTAAGTAGAATTTGTTTCTCTTTGACTACCATTACAACAGAGTCATCACAACCATTCACTATTTTTCTGTCATGTTCTAATACATAGTCATACACACCTTGTAGTTTTTCTAAATCTTTTAACTGTGTACAAATAGGTTCATCTGTCACATTCGCTGAAGTTGCAACCAAAGGACAATTAAGTGTATCAAGTAATAAAAGGTGTAAAGGCGTATAGGGTAAGAACAATCCGATTTTTGACATATTGGGTGCAATATCCGTAGCTAGCTTTCTTCTCATTTGGACAATGACAATAGGACGTTCTTTTGAGGATAAAAGTGCTTCCTCTTTTTGAGATATCTCTCCAAGTTCTCTTGCAATGTCTATATCTTTCACCATCACAGCAAAAGGTTTACGGGGTCTGCATTTTCTTTTACGTAATTTTGCAACAGCTTCAGTATTGGTCGCATCACACATAAGATGATACCCACCAACGCCCTTTACCGCTACAATTTTTCCATTTTTTAGAAGGTTTGCAGTTTGCTCAACCATATCATCTTGCCTAGTTCCTAAAGACACACCTGTATTATCCATCAAATTTAACTGTGGACCACAATCCCAACACCCAATAGGTTGTGCATGATAACGTCTATCCAAGGGGTTCTTATATTCACTTTCACAAGCATCACACATCTTAAAAAATTTCATAGAAGTATGTGCTCTATCATAAGGTAAATGCTCGATGATAGAGTAACGCACACCACAATAGGTACAGGTAATAAAAGGATACCCAAAACGACGATTTTTGGGATCAAAAAGTTCAACTTCACACTGATAGCAAATACTCACATCTGGAGGAATACGTACTGTTGTTTCTCCTTCATTTTCTGTTGTAATAATGTGAAAACCAGTATATGTATGAAAGGGGATTTTATTTGTTTCTATTCTATCTATTTGGGCTAAAAGAGGAAGTTCTGCATTGATTGTTTCTATAAAATGTTGAAGATTCTTTGAAGAGGCATTCACCACAATTTCAACACCTTGGGCACCATTAAGCACTGTCCCATGGAGTGAAAAACGTGTAGCTAGTCCATAAATAAATGGTCGAAATCCTACACCTTGTACTGTACCCTCAATCTTTATCTTATAAGTAGAGAGCTCCATGTACCGCATTCTCCTTACCAATAGGAAAGTTTTTACTCATAATAGGGTTTTTTTGTCCTAATGTTCGTTGTATTCTACCATAAAGTGACTGATTGGCAAATGTTTCACCTGTTAGTGTGACAATATTACTACCTACTTTATCACAAAGCTGTGGTACTATTTCACCAATATAATCACCAAAAGACTCATATATACTATAACACATAAAGTTATTTTCCACATCTCCTAACTGATAAGACATAATACTGGTAAGAAATGCATAATTGTCAAAACGGTTGTCTTTGACTCTGGTGTCGATTTGTAATCCACCTTTACCCAAAAAGCTTAATGCCTCCGCAGAAATACCTTCAAAACTCTCATCTTCTAGCCCTAGCGTTATCGCAGTAACTTCAAAGATATCCATATCACCCTGAAGGTTATCTAAACGTTCCCATACTTCTGGATACGCTTTTTTATAGTTTCCTACAAGTCTATCAGACCCTTCTCTAAGTGTACGTATTTTTTCCCAAAGATTGTCAGACTCAAATGGTATAGGTGGTACAGCATTAATCACTGTTTTACCATTATAGTAAAGGAAGTTAAGACTACCATCAAAATGTACACCTACTGCTTTTTGCCCTACTTTATGATGTTCAGCCAATACAGACATCATGGAAGCTTTATACTGTTCAAAACGATGTTCATTTGAATGTCCACTTTCAAAATCTTCATTTTCCAACACATAAATCTCATCTGTATCTACAGAGTCAAACACTTCTAAAGAGTCTATAATCCTTTTACCATCTACTTCTACACACGCTAAATCATGGGCAACAGAGACTCTGTTTCTATTACCTTGAACTTGGGTAGGAAAAAGTATACGCTCTCCAGAAACAAAAAGTTTTTTATCCTGATTGATGAAAATTTTCATATCTTTTTGTGTATTGATAGGCATATCAAAATCCACTAAAAAATCTGCCTCTTCCGTGCTCTCACACTCAATATATGCTATAAACTCTAAGCCATGTTTTATTGCTTCTCCCGCCAATAGCATCGTCATCCCATCATCTGGATATTTGACTAGTGCAGAAGAACCATAGAGTTTTTTTAAGACATCACTTTTTGTTGCCACTCTAAGCAATGGACGTTCTATACTTAACAAAGCATTGAACTCTTGTTCAACCATCATAAGATGTTCATTAAATCCAGCTGCACTTACCATAAGCAAGGTAGAAAGTGCAACATTTTCTTTGCCTGATTTAGCAAAGGAGTATTGTTGTCCTGCTAAATTATTTTCAAGAGAATTTGCAGTAAAGCTAATATTTTTTATAGCTTCCAAATCTCGATTTGGATTAAAAAACTTTCTATATCCATGCATCGTTTTCATAAGTACAGTTTTACCAGAAGCAATAGCACCTGCACTTGCCTTAAAGAGCTTACGATAATCACCTTTATTGAGAGCCATATGCTCTGTTTCTCTGTCCAGCATACGTAGTCCTATACCACACTCTATACACGAAATAAGTGGATAATCCTGACGTAGAGCATTGTTTTTGCTCTCTTCTTCACAGGCACCACAAGGTACCAAGAACTTCATAGTTGTATTTGCTCGGGTATAGGGATACTTCGTTAAGAAGGGATGTTGCGAACCACAGTTATTGCATGATGTAAAAGGGTAAAAATATCGTCTTGAACTTACATCAAACATCTCTTTTTGACAGGTAGGACATGGAGCAATATTGAGAGGAAGATCGATAGTATCTAATGGCATGAGTGCCGGTTTGTCTTCTGAAAAATAGTGCTTTCCTTTACCAAGAAAAAGTGATGCAGGTATCACATCTTCCATTCCTAGTAAAAATTTCTCTAATTTTTCATCATCTCTATTAAATGTCATAATTATTTTGTCATTTGTTTGAAGTACATCTACTTCTATCTCTTTTTGCTTAGCATATGCTCTTATAAGATCTGCAATATAGTTTTTATTTGAAGAGAAATTAATCTCAAAGATAAAATACATGTATGTTCCTTGTTCTATGTTTTTGTTTACTAGACAACTAAAAATCAGTATTTTTATTTTACTTCTAGCTGTATACTAAACAATGATTCTTCACAAAACTCAAACTTACATAAACTTGCATCAAACAAATGTATAAAAAAGTTGAAATGAAAAATTTTATTGTTTTCTAAAGTGAGTCATAAATAATGAGTTAAATCAATTCTGTCATATTATGAAAATCTGAAATTGTTGGATTAGCATATCTATCTATAATACTTTCAAAAGAGATTGTTGTAGGTTTTTTTCTCAATACAATACCTGAGTCAGCTAACTCTTGCAATGTTGTATCAACTAAGTTTGGCATATGAGAAAGCGCTTCTTGTGTCATACCATTTTTAACATCTATGATATCATGTGGTACCATAGTAATGAGTTGTACTTCTCCCATTTCTTCATGAAAAGAACATATCTCAATCATCATTGTTATTTCTACCTCATTTGCAGTTTTACGTGTAGCACTTTCATGTGCCATCACCTGTTCCGCATTTTCTGAAGAAATAGTACCCACTGGTCCTTCTTTAGATCCAGTGCCAACAACAATAACTTTATCATACTCTTGATAGTAAGTCATCAAAGTAAACCCTAAAGTACCTCCTTCAACAATCGTCAAATTTGGATGTGCTTCATAATTTTCTTCAATATATTTTACTAAATATGCACCAAGACCCTCATCATGAAACATAATGTTTCCTATTCCGACGAGTGCTATTTTTTCATATGCCAAGTTTTATCCTTCAGACAAAGAGAGCTTACGCCTCTTTATCCTCTTTTACAAATTTACTACCGCCAATAACAATAGCGATATCACCCTCTTTCCAGAAGATTGTTCTCCATACCTGGTAGTAAATATGAAACACTACCCAAGTAATAATTAACCACATTGTAATGTGATGGGAAATACGTACATCCATCAAAGTCGCTGTAGGTCCACCTGCAACCAACCATCCACTTACAGGAATCGTCCAGTCTGTCACTAAGTGTAGCATAGCAGGCCACCATTCACCAATACTACTTAATCCTGATCCAAGACCATGTACATACATTTGTAGTCCCGTTAACAGCATCCACACCAATAAAAGATGGAAAATCGTAAAATACACGATATTAAAACTATCACTATGTGTTGAATCAAAGTTCTTTGTACGGTTTAATGTCAGTAAGTTTACCAATACAGCAAAAAACTCTTTTATATTTGTAGGCGTAGGCAATATTTTCTTGTATGGTTTCTCAAAACGAGAGAAAAAATAAAGATATGCCACAATAATTGATGTCACATCAAAAATAATCGCTACTATAAAGTGTCCCCATCTATTCCATGCCATCACATACTTATCTACAGCAGGGTCTGCTATAAATGTTTGATAGTATGGTGCGCCAATATACAATCCTGTTGCAACTGCTACAATCATCGAAAATGCATTGACCCAGTGGATGGTTCTCATCGCTGGGGTCATACGTTTTACTTGTTTATATCCTTGTTTATTAGCCATCATAGCCTCCTTAGAATGCGCAAGTAGGGTCAACTTTATAGACAGCTAACTCCTTACCATTGGTATCTAGTACATGCACCGCACAAGCAATACAAGGGTCAAAGCTGTGAACCGTTCTAATAATTTCTAGTGGTTCTTCAGGGTTTGCTACAACTGTACCAATAACTGCTGCTTCATACGCACCAACTTCACCATTTGGTCCTCTAGGTCCAGCATTCCATGTCGAAGGAACCACTGCTTGGAAGTTTTTCACTTTACCATCTTTGATAACCATCCAGTGACCTAATGATCCTCTAGGAGCTTCAGCCATTCCTCTACCTCTACAGTCTTTACTTACTTCATCAAAGTCAAACTCTGTCCAAGTACTAAGATCTCCAGAAGCTGCGTTTTTCGCAAGCTCTCCTGCCCAGTCTTTCATAGCATCAGCAATCATCTCAGTCTCAATAGCACGTGCTGCTGTTCTACCTACAGTAGAGAACAGTACAGTAATAGGAAGACCTGAACGCTTAAGGAAATTACCTACGTATTTAGTGATATTTTTATCACCTTTAACATAACCAACAACCATACGTGCAAGAGGACCAACTTCTACTTTACGACCATCATACAATGGAGATTTAATCCATGAGTATTTTTCATCTGTTTTAAGATAAGCATACCCATCTTCTTTTTTGTTAAGTCCCGTATATTTAGGAATTGTAGTTCCGTCATATGGATGTTCTGGAGCACCTGTACCTTCAAACCAAGAGTGTGTAACATCTTCAGATACTTTGGTATCATCAAATTCATGTACCTTTGTGATATCACCATCGAGTACTAATCCTGAAGGTAATAAAAGTGCAGAGTTATAAAAACCTGTATCATCTAATCTAAAGTCACCATATGACATGTAAGACAAGAGTCCGCCACCAGTTCCACCTACACCTTTACCAAGTGTACCTTTATGGTCAGAGGCATGGAAAGTAGCAGATGCATCAGTTGCTTCTTTTGCATACGCAGTTCCTGCCATATAAATATCTGGAAGGTATGCTTTTTTAACAAATTCAGTTGTCTCACGTAATAACTCTTGGAAAAGAGAAATACGAGCAGGGTTTTGGATATCTTGTACACATGTTACCCCACCAACTACAATTGATTGTGGATGTGGAGACTTACCACCAAAGACAGCATGCATTTTAGACATACGTCTTTGCACATCTAGCCCTTTAAGGTAGTGTGCCACACCAATAAGATTTTGCTCAGGTGTAAGCTTATAACTATCATTACCCCAGTAACCATTTCCAAAGATACCTAAACGACCTTCTTTTACAAACTTAATGATACGATCTTGTATTTCTTTAAATGCACTAGCACCTGAAATATATGGTGTAGTACCAGCAACGCCTGCCCACTTTGCAGCTTCTTTTGCTGTCGCTTCTGGATCAGCTTTAGTCGCTGATACAACATCTACAAAATCAAGTGCATGTAAATGATAGAAGTGTACAAAGTGATCATGTACTTGTAATGAACCCTGAATAAGGTTACGTACAATACGTGCATTTTTAGGGATAGTGATTTTAAATGCATCTTCAACTGCCTCGATACTTCTTTGATAGTGCGTACCTGTACATACACCACAAATACGCATAGTCATCAAACCAACATCTCTAGGATCTCTGTCTTTTACAATAGTCTCAATCCCTCTAAACATTGTAGAAGAACTCCATGCATCGATAATTTTATTATTACTATCAATCACTGCTTCAATTCTAAGGTGACCTTCAATTCTTGTAATTGGGTCAACAATGATATGTTTATTTCCATTCGCATCTGTTGAATGGAAATTACCGTCTGCACCATGTGCTGGTGCATGTCCTGCTGCTGCCTTTTCTACAGGTGCTGCTGCAACTGTTTCTTCTACGGCTGCTGTCTCCGTTGTTTCTGCTCCACCACCTGTTGTTTGGGCTTCTGCTTGTTCATTAATTTCTGGCATTATGCTTCTCCTCCATCTTCTTTTTTACCTGCTACTAAACTTGCTGCTGCATGGATACCGATACCGATACCTGCTGCTGTTAATAATCCTAAACCAAACTCATCAACGGTCTTTTCGACCCCACCTGTTGGTGCTTTGATGTTGGCATTTGCCATTGGTCTCTCATATGCATATTTGTCCCAAAAGTCTGGTTCAGAACACCCAATACATCCACGTCCAACACCAATAGGCCAGTTCACACCTTCGTTATAACGAATAATAGAACAGTTATTAAATGTCATTGGACCTTTACATCCCATCTTATAAAGACAGAAGTTATTTTGAGCTCCAGTGTCACCCCACTCTTCTACGTACTCACCTGCATCAAAGTGACCACGTCTTTCACAGTTATCGTGAATACGGTAACCAAATGCAAACTTAGGACGTAAAAGTGAATCAAGCTCAGGAATAGTCCCCGTAAGTACAAAGTGTAAAATGACTCCTACCATGTTAGAAGGGTTCGCTGGACATGCTGGGATATTAATCACTGGTTTACCTTTAACAACATCCATAACACCTACAGAATCTGTTGGGTTTGGAGCTGCTGCTGGGATACCACCATACGTAGCACATGAACCAACAGCAACTACAGCTGCTGCGCCTTCTGCTGCACGGTGTAAATGGTCTACAAATGTTTCACCTGTAGCACCAATAGTTCCATAATTACCATCCATACCTAGTGGTACTGCACCTTCAACAAAAAGAAGGTATTTACCTTTAAAATGTTCCATCGCTTCATTCATTTGCTTCTCAGCTTGGTGACCTGAAGCTGCTTGAAGTGTCTCGTGGAATTCTAATGAAATAATATCTAAGATAATCTCATCAATTTTTGGTCCGTCTGAACGTAAAAGAGCTTCAGAGTTCCCAGCACAATCAGAAAGTTCTACCCAAATCACAGGTACTCTGTTCATAAGTACTGCTGCTTCAGCTACAAGTGGTGTAAATGAAGCTGGAAGCATTAACATTGCAGTAGTTGCAGATGCCCACTTAAGAAAATCTCTTCTCTCTAAGCCTTGATCTTCTATGCTTTCTGTGAAATCAATTCTGTTATTAAGAGGTTTAAGTTTTTTTAACTCCTCAATCCTCTTTTGACAGGATACATATAATTCATCATAATATGTATCACCTTTATTTGTGTCTACTTGGGCACTTTCAGCCGTAAAGAGTTTCTTTACGGATTCTTCTTTATCTATACTCATTCTACTCTCCTATAGTTTAGTTTGTGTCAGAATTCTGATTGAATACTCAGTTACTATCTTAATGAAGCAAACTTAAAGATTATTGAAATACTCTTTTTTTAAGCAATAAATGTAACAAATTGTTACTTATTATTATAAGTTAATACTATACTTATAATTTATATATTTTTTAGTTATCATTTAGATTATTGCCAATATGTCTTTAATCTCACATTCCATCCTTTTCTCCAGCGTTCCTCTCCTCTAGATGGTGGAGAGTTTTGAATACGTCGGCTAAGCATACGACTTGCAGACTCTGCAAAAGCTTTTTGTTTGTTCATTTCATTATCATCCATATTCCAAAGTACTTGTAATAGTCCCCATCCCTCTCCTTTATAACGTTCACTTTTTAAAGTACCCTCACCTTTAAAATTGGTATAGTCTAGCAATACATAGAGACCTTGTTCGTTGACTGAGCCATCTTTATTATGCATCACTTCATAAAAGCGTCTTTTGATGATTTCTTTTTTCTTATTATCTTCCAAGCTCTCTAACATTTGGGGAAGTGCTGTACTGAGGCGTTCTGCCATAAACTCTGCCTGATAGCTAGTTGTTCTTTTGAGGAAATAGAAAAGTTCCATATATTGTTTACTCTTTGTTTTTTTTGCCTCTAAAAATGCTTCTTTGGTCTGCCATGGGAAATCACTCTTTGGAGTGAGCCATGAGGGCAAGATAACACCTCTTTTTTGCATAAACAATACCATCATAGGAAAAACTTCCCTAAAACGTTCTCTATGTCCTTTTGGAAACCATATAGCATGTCCTATTCCAAGGCTTGCAAAGTCTTCACCTTTATTCCACCATACTAGATATTTGTCTTTTCCTGCCCCTTCATTTTGCCATACTTTTTTAGCGATATAATTGGCTTGTGTTTTTGTTAGTTTAATCTCTGTACTAAATACTATAGTACAAAACAATACAAAGGAAAAAATTACTCTCATACATACTCCATTAAATAATCTATATTATACTACCCAAAATATATTTACAAAAGGTAGACTGATGTTTGATAATAAATGGCTTGTAACGTTGCTATTGAGTTCATTTCTTTGGGCTGAATCTATGGAACTAAAAATACTTAATGGCCCATGGCATCTGCGTGTTATGGATGGTATGGAGGTCCGCAAAGCCAGGGCCATACTTGACTTTGATATGAAAAAGATGCAAATAAGTGGATTTGATGCATGTAACCGTATAAGTGGTACCCTCATCAAACATTCTGATATCAATCTAACTGTACCAATACTCATCTCAACTAAAATGGCCTGTAGAGGTAAGATTCACAATTGGGTTAGCTATCGTTTACATCAAACATTAAAAGAAGGATTTAAAGTTCAAGAGCAAAACAGATATGGTGTAGATGGTATCATGCTAAAAAGTTTACACCATGAATTGTTTTTTAAAAAAATGCAAAAAGAGTAAGATATCAAATGAAAGATGGTGCATCATTTGCAAATAATATTAAATCTCCCACTCTTGTTTGTTCTATCAACATTGTCTCCATCTCACTTTTGCTTACCAATTTAACCAATTTATCAACATCAATATACTCTTTAAAAATGGCATAATTCAAGTCACCCGTCACTACTACCACATCAAAAACTTCATTAATACGTTTGGCTACTTGAACATTAAGCTCATCATCTACCTCAACAAGTCCCGGCGTAATAACTACTTTTCTTCCTTCATAGGTTCTAGCTAAGTCAAAGGCAGCCATCATACCATCAATATTTCCATTATAGGAGTCATCAAGTATCACTTTACCACCTGCATCCATCCGTTGTAACCTATGTGCTACTGGTTCTATTGTGCTTAACTGTTTTTGGATTTCTTCATCATTCAACCCCAACTCTTTAGCTACAAGTACAGCTACGGCTAAATTCATCGCATTAAATGCGCCTAATATACTTGTAGAATAACGTACTCCCTGTAATGTAAAGCTTGTTTCATTAAGCGTAGCTTTTACATCTTCTATAACAAATTCTGGGGCTGTTATATTGGTACGTATATCCAAATTGGCTTTTTCTCCAAAAGTATGTACATTTGATTCAGGTTTCACCATAGCACTCTCATGTACCCATGCCCGCTCAAGTCTAGCAGTTTTAAGTATTTCCATTTTCGTATTTCGAATGTTTTCCATCGTTTTAAAGTATTCTATGTGTGCGGGTCCTATCTTTCCTACCACTACATAGTGAGGATTTACAAAAGTACTTAACTCTCCTATATCCCCCTCACCTCTTGCACCCATCTCAACCACATATACTTCAGTATCATCTGGTAAATCCTCATTAATATCTTTCATCACACCACCCAGTGTATTAACCGAACGTGGAGTAGCATATGTTTTATATTTTGCTTTCAGTAAATGTGCAATGTAGTTTTTGATACTTGTTTTGCCGTAACTTGCCGTAATCCCTACAACTTTCATCTCTGGCATATCAGATATCTTCTTTTGTGCTTTCACTTTAAACCCGTTAAAGAGCATTTTTTCTATAAAGAGAGAAATAAAATAAGCCAAAAAGATAGGCAAAATAACTGCAAAATGTTTAAAAACAACAGCGATAAAAATAGAAAATAAAAGCATAGCTGCAAAAAATCGCTTGACGCGTCCCGTAAATACCAGTGGTTTATCAAGTGTCTTGTACCAAAAATACAACATTACCATATAAACAATAACGACAACAAAACCATACTCACTCATCCCATCCACAAAAGCATATAATACAAAAGGTATAAGGAAATAGACAAAATGCCACCATGTCTTGCTATGATGAAACAGTACACGGTTAAGTTTATAGGAGTACCACTGTAGGTTTGTAATAAAGTAGTATCCCATAGATAAAATAAAAAGAGTATAAAAAAAAGCGTTAATAACTTGTAGCATTACTGTTCCTCACATTGTTTGATAATAGTTTGTGCAATAAAAGCACTATGTTTCAAAAAGAAAAAATGATCCCCATCTAGTGGATAAAATTCAGCGTTGTCTATAAGCCCTGCTATCTTCTCACCAGTATAAAGTGGTGTGGCTGTATCTTCTTTGCCCCAAAAACATAAGGTTTTACTCTTACTTTTTATAAAACTATCTTCAAAATCTTCATCCACTACATTTTTAAATGTTTCATACATCTCGTGACTCATACCTTGTGCATCTGGTGCAACAAAAAGTTCACGTATTTTTTTCATACCAAGTGGTTTAAGTAACTTAAATGTAGCTATCTTAACTTTGACTGACCAAGGTTTAACAGTCACGATACCTGCACTGGAGAGCAATACTAAACAAGGCGTATTTAACAGTGTGGAAACTTTACCACCAAATGAATGTCCCATAGCAATAGTCACTTTCACGTCCAAAGCCTCTAAAAAAAGTTGTACAATATGTCCATACGATTCCGTAGTCAATATCATGTCATTGTTTGATTTACCAAAACCTGGCAGATCAAGATAGATATGTTTGTAGTCTGATAGTGTTTTTCCAAAGGCTTGTTTCATGATTTCTTTGTTGCTTCCCCAGCCATGAAGAACAAGTAATACCTTCTTTTTAGAAGGGTTCATTAACTCATAAGAGAGTTGAAAAGGTTTATTTTTATACATTATCTCTTTAGATGCCATATTTCACCACTCATTTTAAATTGGATTATTTTAACATATTAATCGAGATATTTATCTTCTTTCATCGATTTTTCTTCAATATACTCTCTATACAACATTGCCAAACCTAACGTAGCTACCACAATAACCGTAGCGGTAATACTGATTTTAATAAAAGTAGCCCAAGATACAACCATAACCCAAAGTTGAGTTAAGGCGAAAATTGCATACAATACTAAAACAATACCGGTAATAATACTTGCCAATTTCATCGCATTCATTTTTTATCCTTTTTAAGTATCACAACATATCCTTCTCTTTTGAAGAAAAGCAACATACGACGAATATCTTTTTCCATGGTCACCACTTCCCAACCATCCTGGGCATTGGCATTTAAAAACTCAGAAAATCTTAAAGGATTAATTTTAGATTGTCCTAAAACCAATGAGCCCAGCATACCCTCTTGATATATCACTGCTTTATACTCTATCATACTGGTGTACCCTTTATTTGAAATCTATGTATTTTAACATAAAGAGACTATTCTACATATAAATATAGACTCTTTTTCAGAGAAGTTCATACAAGCTTTTCTAATACATCAAAATTTTCTTCCCGATTTTCTCGTACCATTTGTATCAAACCCTCATGTGTTTCAGAAGTTGAGTCTTTGAGATTTGTCAAGACTATAAATATCATTAAAAAGAGAAAGTTTACCCTTGTCATCTACATATGCTGTCAAATATGCTGTATGCACAGGAAGAAGTTTATTTATTTTTAAATAATGTGTTTTTTTACTATTATATTTTACCTGTACCTCTTTATACTCATGTGCAGTATAGTTTGTAGCAATATGCTTAAGCATATGTTGTGGATTTTCAAGTCTTACACATCCATGACTGTATGAACGTACTTTTCTTTTAAAGAGATATTTTGTTGGTGTGTCGTGCATATATACAGAATGCCTATTGGGGAAAATAAACTTCACACGTCCCAAAGCATTACGATTAGATGGCACTTCAATGAACTTAAAGGGTACAGGACCTTCTCCCCCCACATATGCTCTAGCATTGACCGAGTTAAAACTTAATGCAGGAGAAGTTAAATCATAATCCCTACGCATGACCAATCGATGACTCTTTAAGTATCCTGGATTTTTTAAAGTTTTAGGAATAATCTCATTTCTGGCAATACTGTCAGGGACATTCCAAGTAGGGTTCAAAACGATATACTGAAGATTTTCAGAAAAAATTGGTGTTTGATTTTTTCGTGTACCCACAATCACTTTCATCGTCAAAGCAATCTTGTCCTTTTCAACAATACGTATGACATATTCCGGAATATTCACAAGCGCATAGGTATGCCCCAGACCTGGTTTCATGAGTTTAACTCTTTCAATATTCAAACGAAGTGTATGCAATAATTTTGCAGATGCATTATTGTCTTTTTTCAAAAGATGATACTGTCCAACAAGTGCATTAAACTGTCTAAAGTCAGGAATATATGGTTTTAAGATTTGTTCTATAGTCTCTCCAGCTTTCAGTTTCCTCTTAATATCCGATTCGCTTACTTTTTGCCTATATACACCATATTCCCCTAATGTTCTTTTATCTATACACCCATTGGCAAGATTTTCTGTATAGGCTACAAGGAGTCTACTCATGAGCTTAGAGTTCTTGGTTGACTTTACCTGTTGATACAATCTCTGTTGGTTACAAATAGATAAATATTTATCTGTTTTTAGTATCTCTAAAAAATCACGTTTTTGACCATATCTCCATCCTTCAGCGTCTGGTGTTCCCACACACCCACTTAAAATCATGGCTACTATAATAGGTATCAATATTTTAAAATTATGTTTCACTTTTTTCCCTTTAAACTCTTCGTTATTAAAAATATTTTTTTGAAGATTTATCATTTTTAATAGCTTTAGCACAACTATAAGCACTCGAAAATGCCCACTGAAAGTTGTACCCTCCTAGTCTCCCCGTAACGTCTAACACTTCTCCTATGAAATAAAGTCCTTCTACCTTCTTGCTCATAAATGTTTTGTCATCTACTTCATCTGTGCAGACACCCCCTTTGGTCACTTCTGCTTTCGAGTAACCAAAGGTACCTGCTGGTGCAAAGGTATAATGATTTAACAACTGCAATTTGTCCAATTCTTCTATAGTAAGTTGATAAAAAGGTTTATCTTCCAGTTCTAATTGTAGCAAAAACGCCTTAGTGATGCGTTTGGACAAAGGAAGCAAGGAAGATATCTGCTTTTTACTGCCTTTGAGACCCTTCCAAGAAAAGTCTGGTAAAAAGTCTATCTTTATTCTCCCTTTTTCCCAATAAAGTGATGCATCCAATACTGCTGGACCACTTAAACCCCTATGCGTAAAAAGCATGGCTCCTTTGCAGATGACATCATTTACCGTGATTATGACATTGGTGGATACACCAGAAAGTGCTTTAAAAAAAAACTGCTCTTTTTGTACAGTAAACCCTACCAATGCAGGTGCAGTTTTCTTAATAGTATGTCCAAAATATGTAGCAATCTCATATCCTATACTACTCGCACCAAGAATAGGAAAACTAAGACCTCCAGATGCAACTACCACATATCTCGCAGTATATTTTTTCTTTTGTGTCTCAACTGTAAAATACCCATCTCTTTTTATAACACTCATCACTTTTTCACCCAACAATACTGTTTGTTTTTTTATTTCTTTAGTAAAAACTTCTACCAATTCTTTAGCTGAATGTTCGCAGAAGTATTGGCTTTCTTTGCGAAGTACAGGAAAAAGATTTTGTCTTTCAAGCCAATGCAGTAAATCGCGTTCATCAAATGCTTTTAAAGCATGCTCCATAAATGCTGCATCACCCAAAAAATACTGTGTATCCATAAGGGTGTTGGTAATATTACATTTTCCACCACCAGATATCAGTATCTTTGCTGCAATTTTACTATTGGACTCTATCAGTAGGGTTGAGTGTTTTGGAAGTAAAGAAGCCATCATCAATGCACTTGCCCCACCCCCAATAATGATAATATCGTTCTTCATAAAAAGGATTATACCTAATTACTACACAGACAATACACAGATATCTCACTACAATAGACTTAAAAAGGATTATTATGCCTAAAATCATTTGGGTTATCTTCATGGGTCTTGGGGCTTTTACTTTCTCCTATGCTGCAGAGAAATATGATACAAAAGCCTTTAGAACTGTTACAAAACTTTGTAGCTCTTGCCATGGTACACCATTTTATATGGCAAAACAAATTGATGATGATGACTGGGAATTCTTTTTTAATACGCCTGGAAAACTTGAAAAAATACATAAAAATAAACCAAAAGGGCTTGCCGCTGTTCGAAATCCTCTATTTAAAAAACGTAACAAACGTCTTTTAAAGTTTTTTATCTCCAATTCTAAATACTCAGGTGCAGTCAATGGCTGTGATGCAAACTTTTGTGGTACAAACCATTAATGACTTTACTTTAGGATAAAGTCTTTTCTAAACTTTCTTTTGATATGATAAAATATTAAAATCTCAAGGAGTGATTGTATGTATAGGTTTGTATTGTTATTTATACCATTACTCACTCTCATATATGCAAGCCTTTTTACCATCACAGATAAACATGGAAAAGTCGTGCATCATGAAACTATTCAACACGCTCCAAATGATTATCTCACACAAAATGAAACTGACTACTCCCTTCAGGCAATCTACAATGAATTACACCGTGCCGAAAACCTTGCTAGAAGAGCTGCAGCTGCGAAAAAAAATGCTATAAAGATAGCCAAAGCGATACAAGTAGCCAAAAAGACAGGAAAAACCTACCACCTTACAGCAATGGACAAGAAAAAGCTACTTGATTATGCCAAATATTTTAAAGGGGGGAAATATGTTTGGGGAGGTACAACTCCAAAAGGATTTGACTGTTCAGGCTATGTACAGTTTCTCTATAAAAAACATAATATTCATCTACCAAGGACCGCTTGGGCACAATCTAAAAGAGGTATATCTGTTGACAAAGAGAATCTGCAAAAAGGTGATCTTCTTTTTTTCCTCACCGATAAAAAACGTGGTATACCCGTTACACATGTCGGTATATACATCGGTGATGGAGAATTCATCCATGCCGCATCTAAAAAGAAAGGCATTATTATTTCCCCTATAACACGGGGTAGCTACGCAAAAACATTTGTATCTGCACGTCGACTAATAAGTAAAAGCTAACTCTATAAATACATATCCAATTAACACTCCGCTAACAATCCCGTAACATATCGGTAATAACATTTAATTATAATTCTCTCATACACTTATATCAAAAAGGAGAAAATGATGGAAAATGATTTAGCCGTACAAAAGTCTCTCTATAGCAAAGTTAATGGTATTGAGAAAAGAGATGATGACTTTTATAAAGAACTCTATGCACGTTCTGAAAAACGTATTGATAGCTTGGCAAAGACCAACCCTTTTACGGAAGAGGAACTTGATGAAGTTTTATTAGAAGATGGATATGACCGTCGAGATTTTATGAAGTGGGTCAGTGCAACTACTGCGATGCTCATGCTTCCTGGCTTCTTTGAGCCTTTGGTAGCCAAAACGGTACAAGTACTTAACCGTGTACCTGTTATTTGGATTAACCTGCAAGATTGTGCGGGTAACTCTGAAGCATTTTTAAGAACAGATGGGCCTACTGTAGATGAGCTTATCCTTGATATCATTACATTAGAGTTCCATGAACTACTGATGGCTCCTTCAGGAGAACAGGCAGAACTTCAACTTGAAAATGCTATGACAACATTTAAAGATGAATACCTTCTATTTGTGGAAGGTTCTATCCCTACTGCTGCCAATGGTATCTATGGAACCATTGGGACAAGTGGTGAAACATATGTAGACCACCTAGTAAGACTCTCAGCTGATGCCAAAGCCATTGTAGCGGTTGGAACCTGTGCAACTTTTGGTGGTGTACCTGCTGCCGCGCCTAACCCTACAGGGGCTAGAGGTGTGATGGATATTGTACAAAATAAACCTATCGTCAATATACCTGCTTGTCCTGCAAACCCTGCCAATATGTTAGGGGTTATCTTACTCTATGTCATGACTGGAGAACTTCCTGATCTTGATGGTCTTTTACGTCCTAAATTTGCTTTTGGATATCGTATCCATGATGCCTGTGAGCGTCGTGTACACTTCGATGCAGGTGAGTATGTAGAAGAGTGGGGAGATGCCGCAGCACAAGCTGGACACTGTCTCTACAAAATGGGATGTAAGGGACCTATGACCTTTAATAACTGTCCTACAGTCAAATATAACAGAGGAACAAGCTGGCCAGTGGCTGCTGGACATGGGTGTATTGGTTGTTCAGAACCTGGATTCTTCGATAAGTTTGATAGGTTTGAAGCACCTACACCTTTTAATCCTAATTATAACCCAGCTTCAGATATGGGTGTCTATGGTGCGGCTGCAGGACTCGGACTATTTACAGCATTTAAACAACTTACAAAAGATTCAGTAGCGCAGGAGGAAGAAAATGGCAACTAAACATATGGTAATTGACCCTATTACACGTATTGAAGGGCATATGAGAATAGAAGCAGTGGTAGATGAAACAACAGGTGAAGTGCAAGATGTTTTTTGTTCTTCTACGATGTTTCGTGGTATTGAGACTATCTTAAAAGGGCGTGACCCAAGAGACTGTGGTCTTATGGCGATGCGTATCTGTGGTGTGTGTACCGTCACACACTTTCAAAGAAGTATCGAATCAGTTGAAAATGCCTTTAATGTGACTGTACCCACCAATGCAAGATTGATGCGTAACATCATTCAGGGTGCATTGTTTATGCATGACCACCTTGTACACTACTACCACCTACACTCACTTGACTGGGTAGATGTCATTTCTGCATTAGATGCAACCCCACAAGCAGCTGCAACAGAAGCAGCCAAATGGGCAAATGTGGCAGGGGAGACCCCATGGACTGCAGATGTACAAACATTTACAGATATGAAAGATAGACTTGTTAAGTTTGTAAAAAAAGGTCGTTTAGGTATCTTTGGTAATGGTTACTGGGGTAACCCGAGTTATAAACTCACCCCTGCTCAAAATCTTGTAGCCATTACGCACTATTTTCAAGCATTAGACATTCAAAGAGACTTAGGTCAAATGATGACTATCTTTGGTGGTAAAGATCCACATCCACAGTCATTGGTTGTAGGAGGTGTTACCTCAATTATCGACATTAAAGACCCTGCTAAACGTCAACTTTTTAAAGATTTAGCTTTAAGAGTACGTGCTTTCATTAAAGGTGCCTATATGCCAGACATGTATATGTTGGCCAATATGTACAAGTCTGAAATGGCAGCAGGTGATGGTGCGGGACTGAAAAGTTTCTTGGTCTATGGTGGGTTTCCTCTCAATGATGGTGATATTTACAGTGCCAATATGCTTTTCCCAGGTGGAATCGTACATAATGGAGACTTAACAAAAGTCACTGACTTTGATCCTGCTATGGTCACAGAAGATGTGACGCATGCATGGTATGCCGCGACTACACCTGAACATCCATATGTAGGTACAACAACACCAAACTATACTGACTTTAAATCTAAAGTCAATGGTGTTGCGTATCTTGATACGGCAAACAAATATTCATGGATCAAATCACCACTTTATAATGATACTAGAGTAGAAGTAGGTCCATTGGCACGTATGATAGTAGGATATGCACGTGGTGATACACGCATTAAAGGATATGTAGACAACTTCAACAAACGCGCTGGTATTACTATAGATAATCTCTACTCTTCTGTTGGAAGAACTATCGGACGAGCTTTGGAGTCTGAACTTATGTCAGATATCATCACGGACTGGGTAGATGAGCTAAGTACTAATATCAATTCTGGAGACTTCACATCTTGGTCAAAATTTGATTTTGCAACTGTTAGTCAAAATGCAGAAGGTTATGGTGTAGAAGAAGCACCACGTGGTGCATTAGGCCATTGGATACGTATAGAAAATGGTAAAGTGGCTAACTATCAAGCTGTTGTTCCTTCTACTTGGAATGCGGGTCCTAGAGATCATCTTGGACGTATGGGTGCTTATGAATCTGCACTTAAAGGTATTAAACTCGCTAATATTGATGAGCCACTTGAAATTTTAAGAGCTGTTCATAGTTTTGATCCATGTATCGCTTGTGCTGTACATGTTATAAATACACAAGGGAAAGAGCTTGCGTCATACAAAATCAATCCTGTGTGTGCAGTATAAAAGGAGATAAGATGAAACATATACTTATAAAATCTATTCCATTTGCAATAGCGGTATTTTTATTAAATGCTTGTGGAGGGGGATCCTCAGAAGATGCTAATGCCGTGGCATTAGACAAGGTAACCTTTACAGAAGTACAGCCTGGGACAACCATTGCAGTGACCTGTGATAATGGTTATGTAACCCAAGAAGAGAGCAGTAAGTCTACTATCAGTTATAAAGATAGTGATGATGATGACGATGATGATAAATATGACGATGACGATAAATATGACGATGACGATAAATATGACGATGACGATAAATATGATGATGACGATGATGATAGTTCATACACACAACAATCAGAAGAGATTAAAATAGATCTTCCAGAAAAAACCACATGTCAATTGGTCATTACTACCTATACACCATGCTACAAAACAATGACTGTTTCCTTAGATGAAAATGATGGTGAGTTTGACTTAAATGATTTTTATAAGCAAGATTGTATGACTCCGCCAACGCCAGCACCAACACCAATGCCTACTACAGGTATGAGTAATGGTCTTGAAGATTGGAAAAAACCACGTGTTTATGCAAAAGTAGATGCACAACCTAACTGTAACCAAGACAAAGTATTTTCACTTCGTCCTCATAACACATCAATCAATACTAGGTTTGTAGACTACACATCAACACCTATACATCCTGAGGGGCATACATTAAGAGCAACACAGACAAGAAATGCAAATGATAGCATACCATTGACATATGATGCAACAACAAAAACATGGAAAAATGACTGTGCACCTATTACCTATGTAGATAAAAAAGATATCTATCCATCATACTGGGTAGAGGCTGTCAATGATGCCAATGGTTCTATAGTCACAAAAGACCGTATTACTGTATATGACGGTGGTACAGATAACTGTATGGCTTGTCATGCATCAAATAGTGAGTATCCACTAGCCTATGCAAAAACAGGTCCAGCAAATCTTGCAGACCCAGAAGCAGACTATAAGACAAACATCTTAAGAAAGCATGACGAAGAGTACCCTACTGTAGTAAGCAAATATATGCCTCAACTACAGGCAAAAGGGCTTAACTATAATCCAGCAGGTCTTGAAGCCACCTCTCAAACGATGAAAGTATCATGTACTGATTGTCATGGTATTAATGCGGTGCAAGGCAGTGGATTTAAAACGGTTCCGTCACTTACAAATGCCATTCATGATTTACATGCGAACCTCAGTGAACCAAATATAGCAGGAGCAAACAACTGTCTAACCTGTCACCCAGGTGAGACAATAAGCAAAACATTCAATGGGAAAATAGTACATCCATTTACTGCTCAGTGGAGAGATGAAGATGGTCATGGAAACTGGACAGAAAACAGAGGTGCAGCAAGTTGTACACTTTGTCATGGTCCTGACCTTAGAGGTACTAAAATATCTAACAATACAAGCTGCTACAAATGTCATGGTAAAGAGTGGAATACTCCACAAATAGGTACAAAGCCTGTACCTACGAATAATGGAAAAATATTGGGTACTACTCTTAGTAGTATAGTCAACAGTAATAATTAACAAGGGCTCTACTCTCCTCCTTGTGAATAACACATTATAGAATACCTTTTATCTACAAGGTATTCTATAACACTAGCCAACTAAAAACCATTCACACTTCACACTAAAACCAATCTTAATTAACACTTCTCTAACACTTCTCTAACATATCAGTAACATAGGTTAACGTATAATATATTATCTTATTTCATATACTTAAAAAGGAGATAAAATGAAAAAGAATTCTATATTATTAAGCTTAATTGCTATCCCATTTCTTGTAGGGTGTGGAGGTGGTTCTAGCGACACTACTCTCGCAAGTACTACGGCAAAAATATCTGGTACAGTACCAGGTACACTCATCGAAGCTTTTTGTGAAGATGGAACATATGTACAAGTGAGTTCTACACAAAATGGAACAAGTCAACACCCATTTGAGATAGAAATACCTCAAAACACAAATTGTAAGCTTGTCATGACAACCAATGAAAATAACGACAGTACAAGAGTCATTACTCCTATTGGATTTATCCATGGTACAACGACAGGTTCAACCATTACTATTAATGGTGATATAAACCTTTCTCATATCCCACTTGAACTTGATTATAATAATACAATTGATACAAATGGTGATCATGTAGTAGACCAAGCACTTCATGTGGACCTTAACAACTCTACAAACATCGGTGTTAACAACACGCCTGTATTTGATACAGATAGAAATGGGTATATAGACGCTTATGATGATGATGACAATGATGGTAAAGTTAATGCCTATGAAGACGACGACAATGATGGAAAATATAATATCCATGATGACGATGACAATGACGATCATCCAGACTATATGGAAGATGATGACAAAGATGGCTACATCAATCATAGAGATGATGATGATGAAAATGATTATCCTGACTATATCGAAGATTATGACAATGATGGTAAACCAAACCACTTAGATGATGATGATGATGATGATGATTTAGACTATGTTGAAGACGATGATAAAGATGGTACACCAAACTATTTAGATGATGATTATGATCATGACGATTACTATGATAACAACACTTCATCAGGAGGTATGACAACGGCTAAAACATTTAGTGCAGATGTGATGCCTATTTTAAATAGTAACTGTAAATCATGCCATGGAACTTCAGGTAATTTCACTGTTACCACTGCTAGTGAAACATACACAAATATTATGGCACTCCGTGGAACCTCTACAAAAGACAAAGCAGAATACATGAAAGACAAAGGTGATGGCGATTATAGTCATGGTGGCGGAGATAAATTAAACGCTACAGAATATCAAACCCTCGAATCATGGATATATGCTGGAGCAATGAATAACTAAACCGAACTAACTCTCACTCTCTTGGTTATAGATAGCTACGGGCTATCTATAACTTCTCTCATACAAACATATACCTAAATAACACTACGCTAACACTCGTTTGGCTATGATTTTATAACTTTACAATAAGAAGGCATTAAAATGATAGGTTATAAACATATACTACTTGGACTCACAGCCATTGTTCTCATCACTGGTTGTGGTGAAGATGATGACGATGATATCCTAGGAACACATAATCAAGGAAGAGACTGTCAAGCCTGTCATTCGAATTTTACAATTGGCGGAACGGTATTTACCAAAATTGATGCAGTCAATAGTGATGCCACTTCTGCGGCGCCTAACCACACACTTAAACTAGCATTAGAAGCGGGTACAGAGATTACGCTCATTAAAGGCTATGGAAGTGGAAATGCCTATACCACGACCAATACCTCTACAGTTGGCGCATTTACCGCCCAAGTACTCGATGCAAATAATAATGTAGTCAACAGCTCTAATACACTATCACATGATGGGGATATGCTTAGATGTAATACATGTCATACACAAAACGGTCTGAACAGTGCTCCTGGGAGAATAACAAACTTTAGACTTTAAAGAATTGTGATGCTATAGATCCTTATTCAACATACTTTAGTTTTGTCTCCAAGAAAGTGGCTGGATATACGATTAACACTTCATTAACATAAATTAACGTATAATAGACTTAAAATTCACAATAATGAATTTATATGGAGACAAAATGAAAAAAAATTCTATATTATTGAGCCTTATTGCTATCCCGTTTCTTGTAGGTTGTGGCGGTGGTTCTAGTGATACTACCTCTATCGTTACAGCTACTATGGCAAAAATAACTGGTACAGTCCCAGGTACACTCATCGAAGCTTTCTGTGAAGATGGCACTTACGTACAAGTAACCTCAACGCAAAATGGAACCAATCAACACCCATTTGAGATAGAAATACCTCAAAACACAAATTGTAAGCTTGTCATGACAACCAATGAAAATAACGACACTAATAGAGTCATTACTCCTATTGGATTTATCCAAGGTACTGCTACAGGTTCAACGCTTACAATTAATGGTAATGTTGATCTTTCTTATATCCCACTAGCACTTAATTATGCTGATGTAAATGATACCAATGGTGATCATGTAGTAGACCAAGCACTTCATGTGGATCTCAACAACTCTACAAACATCGGTGTTAACAACACCCCTGTATATGACACAAATAACAATGGAGATATAGACGCATATGAAGATGATGACAATGATGGTATCGTTAATGCGTATGAAGACGATGATAATGATGGAGAATACAATATCCATGATGACGATGACAATGATAATACACCTGATTACATAGAAGATGATGACAATGATGGTACTCCAAATTACAGAGATGATGACGATGACAATGAGTCTCCTGATTACATAGAAGATGATGATAATGATGGTATCCCAAATAATATAGATGATGATGATGATGATGACGATGATGACGATGATAATAGTGACAATGATTATGATGACGATGAGCAAACACCTGATTTAGATATCTAAAATCTACACCAATACTGCTAACTAGCAAGGTAAATGTTTATTTAGGAAAAATATTTACCGTATTCACTTGTATTAAAATTATAGGTATCCATAAGTGTTGTGAAAGCTAAAATAGGTTTAAATTTATATACAATGAGAACTATAAAACTTAGATGACAAAAGGGAGTTATTGTAATATGTATACTTTAACATTTACTGGTAAAATATAATAATGATGAAACTCTTACTCCTTGAAGATGACCACATACTCTCTGAAACACTCGAACTTTTTCTTTCACGAGAAGGATATAACATAGATATAGCACTCAATATGGAAGAAGCTGAAAATTTAACTTATGATAATAGTTATGATTTATATCTGTTTGATATTAATCTTCCTGATGGCAGTGGATTGGAACTTTTAAATGCTTTACGACATGCAGGAGATAATACTCCCACCATCTTCATCACAGCACTTACAGACATGCACTCTATGTCCCAAGGTTTTGCCTTAGATGCAATTGACTATATTAAAAAGCCTTTTGATCCTTATGAGTTGCTCATTCGTCTTAAATCTAAATTTAAAAACGAATCTCTCTATCATGGTAATATTGAATATAATCAAAATGCACAAATCTTACGTAAAGATGGTGAAATAATAGATATAGGTAATGTGCAATTTAAAATTTTTACAAAATTGCTCATAAATATCGGAAATGTTGTTGAAAAACACGAACTCTGTGAATGTTTGGAGCAAGCTTCAGACACTGCTTTACGCGTAGCAATTACAAAAATAAAACAAAGGTTAGAAATAGATATCAAAAATATCAGAGGGAAGGGATATCTTATTGAAAAGATATGAAAAGGAATCCCTGTTCAAAAACTTTTTAGTATTTTTTTCTTTACTAGAAATCTTACTCATATTATTATTTTTAGAGCTTTTTCATACACAAAAAAGAGAATACAAACACAACCTCTATAAAACTATGGAAGTATGTAGTTATACCATGGAATGTGAGCAATTTATTTTTGATTTTTCTAAAAAAAATAAAAATAAACGTAATGAACTGTATGAAAATGATGGAATACATGCCTATTTTAATATACCAAAATCAGAAAATTTTAACCTAAAAATTTCTTACCCTGAAAAAAACTTCATTCGTGATTTATTACGTATTAAACAATCACTTTTATTTAAATTTATTCTTGCGACATTGCTTTTATTGGTATTGGCTCTTCTTTTTACACTTTACAGTTTGACTCCCATACGAAAAGCTTTAAAATTAAATGATGAATTTGTAAAAGATATTTTACATGATTTTAACACACCCATTACTTCTATGATACTAAATATCAAAATGCTAGAGGAAGAAGCTGAAAAAAATGCCTTTATCAAACGTATATCACATAGTATAAATACTATTATGCTTTTACAAAACAACTTAAAAAGTTTTTTACAACACTCCCCCTCTCAAAATGTAGAAGTTGATCTTGCTTTATTATGTAAAAAACGTTTAAAATTCATACAAAGTATCTATCCTAAACTTAAATTTACCTACACATCCTATAATGACTTAAAAAAAATAACCAATGAAGAGTCTTTTACACGAATACTTGATAATCTACTTAGTAATGCAGCAAAATACAACAAACCTCAAGGTACTGTGAGTCTGACTGTTCTAAATGAAACCATTAGCATTAAAGATACAGGTAAAGGCATCAAAAATATAAATAAAATATGTGATCGCTACTACAAAGAACAAGATAGAGGCTTGGGATTAGGATTATCTATTGTAAAAAAACTCACTTCTGAACTTGATATAAGCCTAGAAATACACACTCAAAAAGATGTAGGCACAACTATTATATTAAATGTGAAAAATCTGGACAAGGAGGGGAAATAATACTATGATGATATTCAAATATTTATCTATTATACTAATCACAGTATCCCTTGTTGTACCTTTACATGCTGATATTGATGCACAAATACAAGCTATCCAAAGCGCACCTGTATCTGAACGTTTTAAACTTATGAATGCCTTTAAACAAAAAATGATACAGATGAAAGAAGAAGAACGTATTAAAGCTATGAAAAAAATACAATCCATCACTCGCAGTAAACATGCAGATAAAGCATTTAGAGAATTGCAGGCTCATAAAAAAACAAAGCAGACAAAAACGTCTGATCGAGAATTAACAAGAAAAAATGAAACTGATGAGCAAGTCGAAAACCAAATTGAAGAAAAAATTGAGAGTGAAGCTGAAAATAATGATAGGGATTAAAATGATAAAAATAATTAAATATATACTACTCACATGGCTGTTAGGTAGCAGTTTAGGTTATGCTGTGAATCTTAATGATAAAGATTTTGATGGTGTACCTGATAGCTTAGATGAATGTCCTAATACACCTTTTTTAAATACAGTCAATGAAAAAGGATGTACTACAAAAATCCTGATGCTTCCACTTGATGACGAAACAGATAGTCTTGTTCTCGCATTACGACTAGGATATAGTTTCAACAATGATTTCATAGGAAGAGAAAGTCAAAAAACAAGCAGAATCCGTATGACATACTATAAAGGTGATTGGAGTTATGCTTTACGTACGGGTTACTTTATACACAATAAAGGAAGAGGTCAGCTAGACACAACACTAAAGATAAAAAGAAGATTTAGACTGGCTCCCAACTTCAGACTGGGAATTAGTATGGCACTTAGACTTCCAACTTATGATTTTGTCGGGAACAATACAGATATCACACTCTTAACATCATTTAGTTACTATCCGAGTAGTTCATGGTCACTATTTGGGGGATTGGGACATACCTTTATCCGTGATGAACAACTCTCTACCCCATTACAGAATACTAATTATTTCTACTTTGGTTCAGGATATTTCTTCACTGAAAAGTTTTATATAAACCTTTCATACACGTACTCTGAAAGTAAGTTTACCACAGAACATGCAGCAAAATCAATCTCAACTGTTTTATTTTATGAGTTCAATGAAAAATGGTTCACCACTCTATCATATAATCAAGATGTTGATGCTCAGGACAATCATAATTCAACCAATTTTACTATCGGGTATCGCTTTTGGTAAAGATGACTATACTATAGCCTCTGTAATTTCTTTAAGCCCTCTTTTACAAGCGTACTCGTATCACCACTTGCACCCTGTAATGCCTTCTGGATAGCCTCTTTTTTAAACCCTAAACTCTCCAGTGCCATGACTGCTTCTCCCAGCGCTCCAGAAGTTTCACTCTGTGCATTGCCGTCTACAATAAAATCTGCCAACTCTACCAATATACGACTCGCTGCCTTTGGACCGATGCCAGGAACACGTTTGAGCATACTGACATCTTTTGAAGCTACTACTTTTGCAAAAGTACTTGGTGTAAATGTAGAACAAATGGCAAGCCCTACTTTAGGACCTACCCCATTTATCTTGAGCACGGTATCAAACATTTTCTTTTCATTGGTATCCACAAAACCAAAAAGAAGGTTGGCATCTTCGCGGATAACTTGTGTTACAAAAAGTTTTATCTTCTTCTCTTGTATCGCGTTGGAAGTGTTGATAGAAACTTGCACTTCATAGATGATACCCTGTACATTCAGGTGCACAAATGTGGGGTCTTTTCTTTCTACTGTTCCTTCAATGCCAACTATCATCACTACTCCATTTAATTATTTGTTACAGTATATCAAGAGTTTTTTTTCTGGTATGAAAATATGTCATATTGTCATATTTTACATTTCTA
This sequence comes from Sulfurovum sp., assembly GCA_026982075.1. Classification (GTDB taxonomy): domain Bacteria; phylum Campylobacterota; class Campylobacteria; order Campylobacterales; family Sulfurovaceae; genus Sulfurovum. The sequence continues at coordinate 41,083 of JALSHU010000098.1, forward strand.
TCTCTACTTGTATTTTTTTAGTCAAACACATCGCAAATCCTTTTTCATAGTAGGCAGCTTCATTGATAAATACTGTATAGTATGGTTCCCCCTCATAACATACTGTCTCTCCTGAAAGCATCAAGAAAATCGGGTCACCCGATGTGATAAGTGTAAAATCTTTGCCTTGTCTCTTTTGATGTACCATTGCAGTGATGTCTCCTTCACTGTCGCGTGGATAATCTACTAACTTTTGATGGTCATAGATCTCCAACCTTTTGGCATAGGTAAAATGCTCACCCTCGTTAAACTTTTCGAAAAAGTCTAACAGGTGGTAGATAAGGGCTTCAGTTTGTAAAAACAAATCAGCCCTTAACACACCTTGTGGCACAGCCCCTACTTCGATAGCAAACCCGTGTGGTGCCATCGAGTCTACAAATGCTCCCTCTTCATCTCCCTGCCAACGGTACACCTTAAGTGCTGGTTCCATCTGACACAAATAAGCGATAGCCTTCCATGTCAATGCACTCTCATTACTCACCACGATAGAGAGTCCCATATTTGCTGTCGTGGTATGTAAATCTACTATAAAATCTACATGGGGAGTGTCACTGCCTTTAGGACCTAAAAGGGCATTGAGTTTTTTAGCAAGCTTTGCTTCATGTGTCTCCAATGATTCATCTGACAAATCTCTACTCTTAAATGAGCGATTTAAATCTTGGTCTATGTAACGTCTTACTTCTTTAATGGACTGTTCATTGGTATGCAGACACAGCGTTTCAAAGTTACACCTTTTAAGTAACTCAGGATAACGTTTCCATTTCTTGACAAGATACACTCCTGTCAGTTCATTACCATGTGTACCACCTGTGATTGCCAGTTTTTTTATCATGAGGTTTCCTCTATAAAATTTGAATCATTATAACAAAAAAGCAATATTGCTTCACTAAGCTTTGGTTTATCTATGCTAAAATACCTCTAATCCAAAAAAAAGAGACCCATGCGACTAAAATCCATCTTCACAAATAGCTTTGGCATACTCATATCACGTATTACGGGGCTGGGACGTGATGTACTTATGGCTTCTGCACTTGGGGCTTCAGTGTGGGCAGATATGTTTTTTGTAGCATTCAAACTGCCTAACCTTTTTCGTCGTATTTTCGCTGAAGGTGCGTTTACGCAAGCGTTTATGCCTTCGTTTATAGCCTCAAAGCATAAAGGAGTCTTTGCCACAGC
>JALSHU010000099.1 GCA_026982075.1 Sulfurovum sp.
AACTTATATTTAAAAAAATTTTCAGGATCAAGATTTTGAAGCAGTAATTTTATAAGCCTCTCCTCTGTACTAAACAAGGAGATATCTGTTGCCAATTCTTCCATGTGTCTCATCTGCTTGGCTAAATAGGGGAAAAATTTCTGATTGAAATCTTTATTGGTAGTAATAAGTTCCCTTACATATGTTATCGGCATCTGAACAACATCTGTATCTTCCATAGCTTCATACATTACATCATGTATTTCACCATCAAGAAGAGTAATGGTATCAAACATATCACCCTCTCTAAATACAAAGATAGTCTGTTCTTTCGCATTCTCTAAGTTAAGTTGATAGTTTTTAATTTTGCCTTTTTGTATCACATAAAAATAACGATTCAATTCACCATTACTAAAAAGTGTTTCACCCTTTTTAAAAGAAACCCGTTTCGTAAAACGACTAATCTCTTGCTGTGTTGACTCATCTAATGTTTGAAAAGGCTCTATTGTATAAGACTGCATATTAGTATTCTACCCTATCCCAACCAAAGGATTCAAATAAATTCCTAAAAATATTGTCCATTCCAGCAGAAATATAAATGTCTTTCTGTGTTACAGGATGTTTTAAATGTACGGATAACGCATGAAGCAGTAACCTATGAGATCCAAACTTTTCACGAAAAAGTTTGTTATGCTCCCCTCTTCCATGTTTTGTATCTCCAATCATATGATGGTGTATATGTTTCATGTGACGTCTTAACTGATGTTTTCTCCCTGTTTGAGGATAAAGTTTTATAAGACTGTAGCGTGCCGTAAGATAGCGACTGACAGCATAAGGTAATTCTACTGTATCAATGCGTTCATAATAGGTCTGTGCCTTCTGTTCCTCTTTTGCAATCCCTCTTTTTTTCTCTAACTTTGTATCTAGCATCTGTTTGAGCGGATAATCTATATACCCTTTGACTTCTGTATATCCACGTACTATGGCTATATACTCTTTTTTTACTTCATTTTGGCGAAAACTGTTAGAAAGTATTTTGTTGATTTCTTTACTCAGTGCAAAAAGTAAAACACCTGAAGTTGGTTTATCTAAACGATGTACAGGATACACATATTGTCCTAACTGGTCACGTATCTCCTGGAGTGCAAATCTCGTTTCATGTTTATCAATAGGTGATTTGTGCACAAGCAGTCCTGAAGGCTTATTAATTGCTATAAAATATGCATCTTGATACAGTACTTCCAAAGGTTCTTGAGGTTCATCATCCATGAGAATACCTCTGTCTTTAATTTAGAAAATGATTGATAGGCCCATTTCCTTTACCTAATATTTTATCTTTTCCTGATGCTATGGCATTATGAATGTAATGACACGATTTTAGAGTAGCCTCTTCTAAGTTAAACCCTAAACTTATAAATGCTGCGATACTTGAAGATAGACTACATCCAGTACCATGTGTATTTTTTGTTGCTATCATTTTATTTTTAATTTCTATTATTTTTTTACTCTCTTTCAAACATAATACGTCTACCAATGTATCATTCTGCTCTAAATGTCCTCCCTTAAGTAAGACAGATACATTATATAAATCACTTATCTTGAGTGCTGCATCTTTCATGTTCTCTAGCGAAATTTCTTGACCTAGAAGTATTTCTGCCTCTGGGATATTGGGTGTAACCAAATAAACTTTTGATATGAACTTCTTTAAACTGACAATTGCCGCATCAGTAATCAACATATCTCCAGATGTAGCCACCATCACAGGATCTAAAATAATGTTCTCTATACCGTACAACTCTAACATCTCTTTGACTGCATCTATCACTTCTGATGAATGTAACATACCTATTTTTACAGCACCAAATTCAATATCACTTAACACTGCTTCCAATTGCTTTTGTATATGAGGTACAGGGATAGGATGAATATCACTAACCCCCTGTGTATTTTGTGCTGTTGTTGCGGTAATGACTGTCGCAGCATAAGCACCATTGGCTGAAATACTTTTAATGTCAGCCTGTATCCCTGCACATCCTCCAGAATCACTTCCTGCTATACTCAATACACTGTTATATCGTCTACTCATATTTTTCACTTTATATTTATAATTTGAGTCATCATATCAAAGCTACTCTAAAAGATATCTAAAAAGGGGTTGTGAAATTATATGATATAATTCTCCAAATAAACAAAAGGACATCTGTGGCCATTAATATCGTTGCACAAAACAAAAAAGCCAGACATGACTATGAAATACTCGAAAAGTTTGAAGCGGGTCTTGTCTTGCAAGGTAGTGAAGTCAAAGCCTTACGTGCTAAACGTGCAAACCTTTCAGATGCATTTTGTCGTTTTATCCAAGGTGAACTACACTTAATGAATGCACATATTGCACATTTGGAGACAACCAACAAACATTATAGTAGAGATACACGTACTCCAAGAAAACTACTTCTTCATAAAAAACAATTGGAAAAACTCTATGTAAAAGTACACAAAGAAGGACTCACTATTGTACCATTGATGATTTATTTTAATGAACGAAATTTTGCAAAAGTCAGCATCGCGATTGCAAAAGGGAAAAAACTCCATGATAAACGTGCAGATATGAAAACAAAAACACTCAACAGGGAAGCGCAGCAAGCCATAAAAGAGAGGAACTATTAATGCAAACATTAAACGAACTCCTTTCTGACTATAAAAGTGTTATTTTAGGGACCATCAGCCAAAATGGCTATCCTTTCAGTTCTTATGCGCCCTGTTATTATGATGGTGAAACAATCTATATTTTTATATCTGACATCGCAACACATGCAAAAAATATTCAAAAAAATCCACAAATATCTTCCCTTTTTATAGAAGATGAAAGTCAAAGTGACAACATCTTTGCCAGACGCCGTATTTCACTTCAATGTAATGCATTAAAAGTAGACCGACAAAGTACAAAATATGCAGATATCATACAAACCTTTCAAAGTAAATTTGAGGGGGGAACTTTTACGATGCTTATGGGTATGAAAGATTTCAACTTGTATGCACTTACACCTATTTATGGAGAGGCGACCTTTGGTTTTGGTGAAGCCTACCATATAGGTGGAGAAAAGATGAATCAACTGGTGACACGTACAGGTGACACGGGGCATAAATAAATTCTATTTTTTCATATTTCTTTTTTGTAATAGTGCCTCACGACTGGAGATATACCTGCTCTCCTTTTGCTTCCTTGCCTTACGATTTTGAATCAGTAAAACATGTTTATTGGGATTTAATACCCTTCTTTGTTTTACTCTTTTCCATCTTGATACCTTCTCATAACCAATAAATTTATAAATATTTTGTTGTACTTTTTTTACCAACCATTGCAAAAAAGACTTCACTGGTATATGAAATAACTTTTCTAAATAATATTCTACCAACCCAAACATAGTAAGAAAAAAAGCATATATTCTTTGTAATCCTCTTGCTAAAAAAGGTACCTTTTCCATCCATGAGAGTAACCAGGTAAAAATCACAACTTCAACAATAGGTGCTATCCATGATCCCCATAAATAATCTGTAAAGAAATAGACCACAACCGTAGCAAATTTTAAAAATAAAGCCAGCAAAAAACTCCATATTTTTGCAATAAATACCTTCATTGCAATCATACCACCCATAAATTTACCCACAAAACCTAAAGAACTTAAAAATGCAAATACAGCAATAATTTGTTTAATTAAAGGAAAACTCTTAAAGTTCTTCTTTATATAGATAACTAACCTCTTCATATCATTTGCAAGATAATCTAAAAAATGTATTTTAAAATTATGCGTAATCACTTTTTCAACTATATAACGTTTTCCAAGTCCTGTTGCTGAAAGTAATGCTATTTTTTTTAAAAATAAAGTCAAAATAAACTTTCCTTTAACGAGAAAAAAAGCTGCCAAAATAGCTAAAATATTTTTCTTAAGAAAAAAGAAAACACGCAGTACTAAAGCGAACAAGAATGTGCGACTCTCTTCTATACTCAATATGATGAATAAAAAAATAAGGAAAGCCAGTACCCCCCACCATAGTGTACGTCTAGACATTTATTTTTTATTCAATGCAGATTTTATACTTGTATACAAATGCTTTATATTTGTTAAAAAAATGCTCTCTTTAGATAAGTACTTTTTTTTGAATGAGAGGATAGTATGCTTTGTATTGAACTTTAACTCTTTGAGAGTTTGCATAATCCTTACATAAGTTTGACGTGATTTTAACCATGCAATGCCCTTCATCATCCAATCATATGTCCATTTAAACCACCCAAACTGCATTAGTTTATCTTCAGTTACCCGAAACATCCAAAAGGTAAATGCAGCAACAGGTACTTTAGCAATGTAAAGAGTCAATCCCCATAGTATTTTTCCACTCACAAACAGTATCCCAGCATAGATACCAAATACCTCTACAAGACCTAAAAGAAAAAGAAAAATAATCAAAATAAAATAAGCATTCACACTATGTAATTTTGTTTCAACTTTGAGTAAAATCTTAAGAGAGTGTACAAACTCATAAATTGGCTTTGCTATCCCTTCCCAAATGAGTTCTTCAAAAATAATATAAATAAGCACAAGCAAAAGTTGTAAAAGAGAAATAAATTTGTTTTTTATCACTGAAAGCATTAAAATATCCTGTATAAATTTAAAAAGTCATTATAGCAACTTCTTTCTTGTTATAGAAAATAAATTGTTTTGTTTTAGATTTGAGAAAGTTTGTGAGGAGTATATCTCAGCCAAAGACTGAGTTTTTTCCCTTCAAAAGAAGGAAAGAGAATGAAAAAACTATTTTCTTCTAAGTTCTTTAATTCTCGCTGCTTTACCTTTAAGCTCTCTAAGGTAGTAAAGTTTAGCTCTTCTAATTCTACCACGTCTAAGTACTTCAATACTTTCGATAGAGTCAGAGTAAAGTGGGAAAATTCTTTCTACACCTACTGAGTTGGCACCCATTTTTCTAACGTTAAATGTTCTACCTGTACCTTGACCTCTAATAGCAATACAAAGACCTTCATAGTTTTGTACTCTTGTTTTAGAACCTTCTTTAATTCTAACAGCTACTCTTACAGTATCACCTGCTCTAAATTCAGGAATATTTCTGTTATCTAGTTGTGCTTTTTCAAAGCTTTCAATGTATTTATTTCTCATCTGTTATACCTTTTTTGTATAAGTCTGGGCGAAAATACTTCGTTTTGCACAAAGCAAGCCCTCTTTTTAAGTCCGTGATTTTACTATGATTACCCTTTAATAACTCTGAAATAACTTCTTTTCCTTCATAATTTTTAGGTTTCGTAAAAGATGGCGCTTCTAAAAGTGAACATTCAAAACTTTCAACACTTAAAGAGTCACTATTGCCCAACACATTCTCTATATTGCGGCTGATAGCATCACAAATGACCATACTAGCCAATTCACCACCTGTTAAGATGAAGTCACCTATAGAGAACAGTTCATCGGCATATGTTTCAATCACCCGTTCATCTATCCCTTCATAACGTCCAGATACAAAAACAATATGTTCTTTTTTAGCCAATCTTTTTGCATCATTTTGTGTAAATTTTTTAGCCACAGGAGAAAGGAAAATGATACTCGCATTTGAAGACTCTTCTTTGATAGCTTTTAATGTATCCATGAGAGGTTGTGGTGTCATTAGCATACCAGCACCACCTCCAACCATTGGTGCATCTACACGATTATGTTTGTCTGTTGTAAAATCTCTAGGATTATAAAAGTCTATAGAGATGTATTTGTCTTCAATCGCACGCTTTAAAATACTCTCTGAAAAATACCCTTTGATGATATTAGGGAAAAGTGTCACAAAAGAAAATTTCATTAACTAGCCTCTAATATATCTTTAGCATCTTTCACATAAACTGTTCTTTCTTCTACATCAGATGACACTATATAGCGGTCAATATAAGGTACTAAGAAACTTTTTGCTGCACCATTGTCCACCAATAAACTATCCGTTATGATTATCAAATAATCTGTATCAGACATACGTTGTATATCTTCTATCACACCAAGTACTTCATCATATTGCTTCACACAACATCCGATAATATCAAACCAAAAATATTGCCCTTCTTGAAGCTCACAATTTTCTTTAGTTTGTTCAAGATTTGCAAAGATTTTGACATTGGTCAGTTTTTTGGCAGAATCAATACTCTCATACCCTACAAAACGAATTGTTCCTCGCTTTTCATTGATATCAGAAATTGTTAAATCACCACGAGTACTTTGATAGGTTTTTCCTACTTTAAATTGTTCTGGAAAATCTGTATGAAGATGAAACTTCAGGTCACCCCAAAGTCCAATAGTTCGCCCTATTTGAGCGATAAGTGTTTTGTCATTTGACATAATTTTTATTGTGCTTCTTTTACATTAACACGATAATTTTTGCCACCCTTGGCTTTACAGCCAGAAATTACCGTTTTAATAGAGTTAATCATTTTCCCTTTTTTACCAATGAGTTTACCTATGTCTTCTGTATTTGCGAAGATAGTTACCTCATCAAAGCTCTCATCAACCTCAGTAATCTCAACAGAGATATCTTCTGGGTTATTTACCAAAAGTTTAGTATAGGAGAGCAGGAATTCTTTAACCATTATGACTACTTAAGTCCAGCTAGTCTCTTAACTGTTGGGCTCATTTGTGCACCAACGCTTATCCAGTAGTTCAATCTGTCCGTATCTAACGTAAGATCTTTGTTTTCAGATACTGGATTGTAATGTCCAATTGCTTCTATCCAACCACCATCTCTTCTTTTTCTACTGTCTGTTACTACTATTCTGTAAAATGGCTTCTTTTTTCTACCCATTCTTGTCATTCTGATCATTGTCATATTGTATCCTTGTGTTTTTTCATTTATTTTTATACTTCACTTGAGGAAAAGTGTTATATTTCCTAATAAGTCCTGACAACTACTTTTTAATGACTAAAATACTCATCAAAACTTCATCACCGTTTTGGAACGCGATTCTATCATAAAAATACTAAAAATTTTATTAAGTTATAGCCTAACGTGGTATATTCGGCATTCCACCACCGCCTTGCATCTGTTGCATCATCTTTTGCATCTCTTTCATCCCGCCTTTGGTTGACATCTTTTTTGCCATTTTTGCAGCATTTTTAAACTGCTTGAGTACACGATTTACATGCATTGGGTCTAGTCCTGCTCCTGCAGCTAGTCGGCGTTTACGTGTGTTGTTTAAGAGGTCAGGATTTTCTCTTTCTTTAGGGGTCATAGAAGAAACCAACGCTTTGATTTGTTTTACCTCATCAGAGTTTTCCAAATCCATGTCACCCAGTTGTTTTGCCATATTTCCCATACCTGGAATCATTCCCATGATGGACTTCATACTTCCTAACTTTTTCATCTGCTCCATTTGTGCCAAAAAGTCGTTAAAGTTAAACTGTCCTTTTTTAATCTTCTGCGTAATTTTTTTTGCCTCTTTAGGGTCTATGGCCGCAGCTGCTTTCTCCGCCAGAGATTCCACATCTCCTGCACCCATGAGACGACTCACAATCCTGTCTGAGATGAATTGCTCAAGGTCTGGCATTTTCTCCCCAGCCCCTATAAAACGAAGTGGAACACCTACTTGCTGTGTAAGACCCAGCGCAACTCCGCCTTTAGAGTCACCATCAAACTTAGAAAGAACTACTCCTGTAATACCTATCTTTTCTTTAAATGTTTGTGCTGTTCTTACTGCATCTTGTCCTGTCATTGCATCAGCTACATAAAAAAGTTCATCTGGATTGGCTACTTTTTTAACTTCTGCCAGTTCATCCATCAGTTTATCATCTATTGCCAGTCGTCCAGCCGTATCGATAAGCACTACATCATACAGTTCATTTTGGGCTTTTTCAAGTCCACGCTTCACTATCTGTGTAGGTGTGGCACTCTCATCTGAAACAAGTTCAACCTCTATACCTGCAGTAATTTGCTTAAGTTGTTCAACAGCCGCTAGTCTTTGTAAATCTGCCGCAATAACTAGCACTTTTTTCTTTTTTTGTTCTTTTAGAAAATATGCTAACTTACCCGTTGTAGTCGTTTTACCTGACCCCTGCAAACCTATCATGAGTACTACTGTTGGTGGCTTAGAAGCAAAGGTAAAACCTTTGGGGGCACCTTCAATAGTTAGTATCTCTGTCAGTTTGTCTTGAAGGGCTTTTAAAAAATTATCTTTCCCTACACCATTTTTCTTGGTTTCAAGTTCCACAAAAGTAATGAGCTCTTTAACTACTTTATGATGCACATCTGCTTTAAGCAGTGACTTTTTAAGTTCTGCAGTTGCTTTTTTAAGTGCTTTTTCATCATCATGAAAACGTATTTTGCCTATGGCATTTTTAAAACTGTCGGTTAAAGTATCAAACATTTTTTACCTTATATTTCTTCTATTATGAATGCGATTTTACCGTACTTGGGCTTAATACATATATTTATAATGTTTTACGTACACCCCAACGAAACTTATCTTTATAAAACCCTTTATCTAAATCTGAGATTGTTACACCAAAAGCTTTACCTGAAGAAGAATGGATAAACTTACCATTACCAAGATAGATACCACTATGGTTAATATGTTTTCTGTCGTGCGTATCAAACAAAAGTATATCGCCTCTTTTAATTTCTTCACGATTTAATTTTTTACTACTTTTAGACTGTAACAAAGAAGTACGAGGTATCGCTACACCATTTTCTTTAAATACATAATAAACGAAACCAGAACAGTCAAAATGATCAGAACCTGTAGCTGCATAAACATAACTGTCTCCTAACTTACTTTTAGCTAAGTTGATGAGTTCATCTATAGCTGTATTGTCTTTTTGAGAGTGTTTGGGTTCTGAGATAGTATGATCCACAGTTTTGGAAATAAGTACAATTTTACTTGCATGCTCATCCATTATCACTTCACAGTTTTTATCATGTGTCAAAATGAGGGTAAAGCGACTCTCATCATTTTGTATTTTTTCAAGGTGCATTTCACACTCTGAAGCAAAAAGTAACTTACTTAACATAAGTATAATAAGTAA
>JALSHU010000100.1 GCA_026982075.1 Sulfurovum sp.
CCTCTGCTGAAGTGCTTAAAGAATATAGAAACTTTTTAGATGTATTTAATGAAACAGTAGCCAAAGACAAACATGTAAGTATGGAAGATAGTAGTCTTATCTCTCATGCATTGGCAAAACTGACTATTTATATCCGTGCAGACTTGGTAGGTGAGTTGGATGCTGAAAGTGAACTCAGTAGTACACAAATAAGCACGCAAATTATGGCAAACATAAAGTAATGGATTTTGATGGAAAATAACGAACACAAAAACAACCCTATGCATGGCATAAAATTACAACAAATACTTGAAGAGCTTGAAGCACAGTATGGTTGGGATGAATTGGATAAACGTATAAGAATTAATTGTTTTAACAATAATCCTAGTATCAAGTCATGTTTAAAATTTTTAAGAAAGACACCTTGGGCGAGAACCAAGGTGGAAAATTTGTATTTACTTATGAAAAAGAAGAAAGATATTAACTAAGCATAGATTCCTTGTTAAACTTTTTTGCAAGTCTGTAGTAAAATGTAGCGCGATATTTAGTACGAGTAGATTTCAACTCTTCACATACATCTTTAATAGCTGCATCGAGAACACCCTTGCTTGTGTCAATACCTAGTTTTTTAATCAAAAAATTTCGACGCACTGTATCGAGTTCTTTTTGATTGGAACATGAGACAAGCTCAGCATCTTTTTTATAAATCGAAGGACCAAGGTTTTTCACAATAATAGCTAAAAATTCTTCATCAACTTCCCCATAATGTTTTTTGATATCTTTTGTATATAAGGCAATTTTTGCTTCTTTTTGTGCACCTCTGCGTGATTCAGAAGATTTTTTTACTTGCGTGTTCCTTGGAACTTTTTTTGTAGTGTTGGTACTTTGTTTATTTGTTGATGTATGTGTCTTGATACCCTTTTTTTTCACCACTTCTTCATAGCGTAATTCTTTTTCATTTTCAGGTGTACCTAATGAAAGAAAACTGGCTTTAAGTGAGTTGTATATATCTTTAGCATGGTCAATGTCATCTTTCCGTGTAGTGTGAGGATGATGATCAATTTTTTTATCTCTTTTTTTTACCTCAGAGTAGAGTAATTCTTTTTCATTTTCAGGCGTCCCTAAAGCAAGAAACTCTTCTTTAAGTGCGCTGTAAATATGTTTTATTTGATCAATATTTTCTTTGGTTGTAGAGGTGTCATAGTTTTCAGATTTTAATTCACTGAGTGGAAGGTCACCGATGATAACTTTCACGGCCTTTGTATAGTATTCATCGATGCGGTCTAAAAGGTTGGGCTCTTTCATAGTTAACTCCTTTTTTAAATATCTGTTTAGTCCTTAGTATTCCTTAAGGGCATTATTGATTTGTACATATGCCATAAGAGGCGTAGTTTCAAAATAGGGTATATCATATTTTTTTGCAAACTCTTTTGTCATTTTTTGGACTTTTAAAAGATTAAATCTAGGTGCTTTTGGAAATAAATGATGTTCTATCTGTGTATTAAGCCCACCATAGAACCAATGTATCAAAAAACCACCTTTTAAAGAACGGCTTCCTCTCATTTGGAGTTCCATCCATGAAAAGTTTTTTGCTTGTTCTTCTGTGAATGTTTCACATCCTAAATGGTTCGTAATAAAGCCAAATGCAAGCCATGGGGAAAGGATAAAGTTCATAATGACTGCTATAAGTAAGGTATTTGTTATGCCTACTTGATACAGGAGTGTCCCCCATATCAGTGGCCAATGGAGCAACATGACTGCAAGTTCACCCCAGAGTTTTCGTTGGATTACAAATTTATATGATTGAGCTATAAATGCAGGAAACATAAAAAACATGGCACCCCAAAAAATAATGTGTTTGTATTTTTTAATAAAGGGACTGTTTCCTTTTTGTGGTGTGAATGCCCCATCTAATGCACGTATATCTTCGTCTTTTTCTACGATATTACAGTAGGTATGATGATTGACATTGTGCTTATAATCCCACCATGAAGATGAATTCGAAAGGATGATTGATGAAAAAGGATAAGAAAGTTTTTTGGAAAGGTTTTTATTTTTAAAATATTGCGTATGCAAAATATCATGTGATACAAATACTGAACGTGTAAAAAGAAGTGTTAAAAAAAGAGCTAAAGGTACAGGGTGCCAAAATGGAGCAGTACCTAATGCACCAATCAGACATACAAGAATAGCAATCATCTCTATACTCCCACGGATAGGAACCCTTTGGAGAAGTCCAGCCTCTCTTACTTGTTCTTTTAATTCGCTAAATAAATCTTTATAGGCAATACTGTGATACATGTTTACTCTTTTATTCTGTTTCATTTATTATAACGACTATAGTTTAAGATAATATATATGCTGTGAAAGGTACAGACTATAGATTTGTTTGAAGCGTAAAAAATGTACTTCCTGAACCAGAAAAAAACCATCCTTTTTTGTGTTCTTTTTCTAATGCGGGATAGGCTATGAGTGCCGCAGTATAAAGGTCATTCAGTGTAGTGGGATCATGTATCGTTTCTAGTAATGTTTTTGAGTCTAAATTTTCCCATCCTTGGAAGGTATTGGGTTTGATATCATGGAATAAATGTTGTTTAAATGTTTTATAGACGACCGTTGTGTCACAGCCTAGATTTGGGGTATAAATCTCGAATGATAGTGGCTCTTCTTCAAAAGGTTCTACTACTTCTCCAAAGCCACTTACATTGGCAGATGGATAATTGTAGATAAAAAAAGGTAAGTCGGCACCTATGGTACTGCCTATTTTTGCTAACTCTTTTGTACTTAGTATAAGGTTACATGCCTCTTTGACTAAACGCATAAAAGCAGCCGCATCTGAGCTTCCTCCACCAAGTCCCGCTTGACTAGGAATTTGTTTAGTGACCATAACCTTATGTTCGTAAAAAAAGTTTAGTATGTCTTGTTCATCAGTATAAGCTAAAAGCGCTTTGTAGGCTTTGTAGATAGTATTGGACTCGAGTGGGATACCTTCACATCCTTCTATGGTAAAAGTTTCACATTTACAGGGTACAAAGGTGATGGTGTCATACAAATCTTCTACACGCATAAAACGAGAAATTAGGGTATGGTAACCATCTTTATGACCAGTAATTTTTAAAAATATGTTTACTTTTGCATGGGCTTTGATACTGTATCCTGCATCAGTTTTTTCTATATCAGAATTTGTCCTATGTGTACTTTTTTGCTTGGTGTTATGTTTATCCAGCCATTTGGAAATTTGATCATCACCCCAAAACCCACCTTCATCACCACCTTCAAAACCACCCATTACTAAACCCTTCTCATGGAAATTATATGATTATTATACTATAAAAAAAGATTGCAATTAAGATTTTGTAAACAGGAAAATAGATTAGTTTTCTTCAAATTTGGGGATCCGGTTAAATTTATATTTGACTTCATTATTGATTATCTCAATGATGGAAAAAAACTGACTTGTTTCAGTAAGATAAACCCCATCATCCTGAATTTCAAAATATTGGGTATCAAGTTTTTTTCCTAATTCCATATAACTTTCATCCCCTATGTAGGTATTGATAGGCAGGGCTAAGTGTGTAAAAGGGTTTAGGGATTTTTCATTGTCATAATGAAATTGTCCTTCATGGATACGGTGCAGACTAGAAAGGGTACCATCTATCCCTAGTTTGTCAGCGATGAGTGCGCCTAGACTTCGTATATAAGTTCCTTCAGATACTTTGGTTTCAAAGTGTACAAAGGGATGATTGTAGTTTAAAAGTTTTATGTCATAGATGGTTGAGGTGATAGTTTTCAGGGCTACTTCTTCCCCTTTACGCGCAAGTTCGTAGGCACGTTTACCGTTTATCTTTTTAGCACAGAATTTTGGAGGGTAGTAGGTAAGTTCACCTTTTAGTGATGTTAATACTTTTTTGATGAGGGATTCATCAAAAGTATCTATATCTTGAATGCTGTCTATCTTTTCGATGTCAAGACTTGGAGAGTTGACTCCTAGCCATAAGGTAGCTTTATAGCTTTTGGGTGTTTTGTTGAGGTATTGGAAGAGTTTTGTATATTGTCCTGTGGCGACGATGAGACATCCTGTGGCAAAAGGGTCAAGTGTACCGGAGAATCCTACTTTTTTGGTATTATATTTATGTTTTACGTAGCCCATATAGCCATTAGAGGTTCTAAAAATGGGTTTATTTACAACAAAAAGACGGTTCATTTATCATCCTAGGTTAAATAGATTGTACAAAAGAACTTAAAATCTCTTTTTTGTTTCCACCAAAGTTAATGAGTAGTTTATACTCTTTACCAGATTTGTTGGCTGCTTGTACACGTCCGATACCAAAGATTTTATGCTTGACCAAATCACCTTTTTTGAAGGCTGCTTGTTTTGTTATCTTCAGGCTGGTGTCTTGTATCAGTCCTGCTTCACCTAAGAAACGGCTTTTGTCTATCATCTTACGTCTACCTTTGTAAAAACGGCTGTCTACATAACAAAGTGTGAGGTCAGATTTTGCACGGGTAATAGCTACATATCCTAAGCGACGTTCTTCTTCCATATTAGAACCTTCTCCCAGTAGAGGAAAAAATTCTTCTTCTAGTCCTATGACAAAAAGATGTTCAAACTCCAGACCTTTTGCTGCATGTATGCTCATAATAGTGATGGCATCTTCTTCTATTTGATCTTGGTCACTTTGCAATGAGATATCATTTAAAAATCCATCAAGTGTGAGGTCTGGATTTTTGTTTACGGCATCTCTAAAATATCCATAAAACTCATCAATATTCAAAATCCGATCTATGCCATCAACCATACCAACATAGTGGTCTTTGAGTTTCATAGATTCTTCAAAAAGTGTAATGAAATTTCCCAAATCTTTACTTAAGGCTTCTTGTAAAAGTTTTATATTTTGAAGAAGCTGCTGTAGCGCAGTTGAAATTTTTTTACTAACAACTTCAGTTACTTCACCAGCAATAGATTTTTCTATATAAGTATAGAGAGGAAGTTGTGCATCAAAAGCAGCTTTTTGAAGTTTTTCTATAGAAGTTTTACCTATACCACGCTTTGGTTTATTGATAATACGCAGTAGTGAAAAATCATCATATGGGTTGGATAGAACACGTAGATAAGAGATAATATCTTTTATCTCGGCACGTTCATAAAATCGCATACCACCAATGAGTTTAAATCCAAGTCCTTCTTTTGTAAAACCTTCTTCAAGAGAGCGCGAAAGTGCATTGATCCGGTACAGTACTGCTATTTCATCTGGGTCTACACCAGTTTCAAGCAGTTTTTGTATCTCTTTTGCTATGGCTTTTGCTTCCATGGATTCATCTAAAGAGTGTAAAAGTTGTACTTCAGGGCCAGTACCTTTGTGTGAAATAAGTTTTTTACCCAAGCGAGTGGAATTATGTTCTATGAGTGTGTTTGCTGCCTTAAGTATAGGCTCGGTTGATCGATAGTTCGTTTCCAGTTTCACTGTTTTACATGTTTCAAAATTATTTGCAAATTCCAGGATATTACGTATGTTCGCACCTCTCCATCCATAAATACTTTGGTCATCATCTCCAACAACACAAAGATTATTGTGTTCTGATGAAAGGAGAGAAAGGAGTTGAAATTGTAATTCGTTGGTATCTTGATATTCATCTACCATAATATACTGGTAACGATGACTTGTCTCTTTTCTTAACTCAGGGTTTTCATTTAATATTTGATATGTAAGCATAAGAAGGTCATCAAAATCTACAAGATTGTTTTCTTCAATATTTGCTTGATATTTGACATAGATATTGGCTATCTTTTTATAGTCTGGAAGTTCAGCTTTTTCTAAAACAAGTTCTGGAGAGAGAAGAGAATTTTTGTATTTTGAAATCTCAGAAGCAATAAATGCTATATTTAAATCTATTTTTAATTCTTTGGCTAAGCTACGGATGAGACGTTTTTTATCATCACTGTCAATGATGACAAATGCATTGCTCCTTCCAAGTTTTTCAATATGGAATTTTAAAAAGAGTAGGCCAAATTTATGAAAGGTACAAAGTAGTGGAGGGTAACTGACTTCATTGGAGATAAGTTTTAATGCACGTTCTCGCATTTGAGAAGCTGCTTTATTTGTAAAAGTGAGTGTTAAAGTATTGGCAGGGTCAATACCCACAACACCAATAAGGTAGGCAAGTCTTGTGGTAAGTGTTTTTGTTTTCCCACTACCTGCTCCAGCAAGGATAAGCATAGGACCATCTATGTGTTCAACTGCCTCACGTTGAGATGGATTTAACGCTTCTAATAAGGTCTCCATATTACTTTGATACTCCTTTGTAAATGTATTAATTATACCTTGAAATTGTTTACTCCATGCTGTTATTAGCATAGTATATAACCCCTCTGACATGTAATTAGATAAATAAGTATTAGTTATGATGATTTAAGTATAATTTGATATAATTAGTTAAATTTGAAAAAAGAATATATAAATATTTGTTTAAGGAAAATGTTAATGTTAAAAGATTTTGTGAAGTTAGAAACGTTTTTAACAGTTGCGCGTGAAAGAAGTTTTTCAAAGGCATCTGCCAAATTAGGTATTTCACAACCAGCGGTTACACAACAGATTAAATTTATAGAAAAATACCTTGCGGTTAAAATTATAGAACGTAAAAAAAATGGTATTAAACTGACCAATGAAGGGGAAGAACTCTATAAAATAGCAGCAAGACTTGAAAAAGAGATTCATGCATCTGAAAAAGATATACTCAAAATCATTAATAAAGAGATAACTTTTAAATTAGGCGCATCTTATGTCATAGGGACATATGTTATCCCTGGGCACTGTCTAAATACAATTGGAAAAGCAATCAATAATGATATTAAGCTTAGTATTGATGACAGTGAAAATATTGTACAGAAGTTAAAAGATAGAAAATTGGATGTGGGATTGATTGAATCACCAATCATGGATAACAGTCTCATTTATCGAGAGTGGCTAGAAGATGAGTTGGTTATTGTGAGTAATGCACCGATTCCCAAAATGTTAAAAACAGAAGAGTTATATGATTTTTCCTGGGTTTGTCGTGATGAAGATTCTCCCACAAGGCAAGTGGTTTCAGAAGTTTTTGAAGAACTAGGTGTTTCGTGTAAAAGTTTTGATGTCCTTTCTGAAGTGAGTAACACTACCGCTGTCCTGCAAACGATTAAAAAGAGTGAAAAGAACTTGGATAAGCCTGTGGTTTCCATTATTTCTAGACATGCCATAGCAGATGAAGTGGCAAAAGGTGAACTTTTTGAAGCACGGTTACGAGGCTATACTATGACACGTAAGTTTTATATTGTCTACTCAAAAGAGAATAAACATAATGCTTATGTAGACAACGTTGTAGATTATATCTTAACAGGTCAGTGTGATTCGTAGGGTTATTTTTTTCTTTTTAAAAGTTTTTGGTTTTCTGGATTATTAAGTAGACTTTCCATAGAATTTTTTTTCGCATTTTGATGAGAAGCTGTTTCCTCAATATGCTCAGCAAGATTTATGACTATGGGATGTTCAGCTACAAATATTTGTTTTATAGAAAGCAGAGGTATAGATACGGTAGATCCAAAATTTTCGCTCCCAAAGCCTGCTTCAAATGAAAAATACCCATCTTCTAGTTTTGCTGTTTCATAGGTATACCCGCTTATAATAAATAAAACAACTTCATCAAAACTCTCTTGAATCTCTTGAGGGAGTGCGGGAGAGAATTGGATATGTTTGACTTCACATGCCATTGAAAACTCTTGTTGCTTTTCAAAGAGGTAGGCAATGGTTTTCAATAGATGATCGGTGATAAGTGTTTTATACTCTGCTGTCTGAAATAAATTAATTGTCATTTTTTGTACCTTACAAATCTTCTAGTTTAATATTTTTTAAGATTTTAAATCCTAGCATAGCATTGATAAGAGCTACTTGTGTATACTCAGATAGGTCATCTTTTTTTATGTTTTTTGTTTGTAAAAAACCATCGTCAAGTAGTTTTTGACGCATGGTTCCTTTGAGTAGAGGAGATTCAGGTGTAAACCATTGGGTACCATTGAAAAATGCCAAATTTGAAATGGTTGTGTCTGTGAGTAAGCCCCCTTTTTCTATAATGACTTCATCTACATTTTTATGTATAGCAAGCAAGGTATCAAGTCTATCTCTGTTTGCATATTTAAAAGTATAGTTAAGGTTTGAAGATACAATTTTTAGTGTTTGTATATCTTTTTCTATATAGGGTATATATTCAACAGAATGAACTTCTTGAGCATAGATAATTCGACATCGAAATAAACCTTTTTGTGGCGCTTGAATAATTTTCTCCAGCTTAAGACTCTTGGAGATATTAAAAAGTTTTTTACGGCTGTAATCACATCTTCGCTGATGGTAGTTGAGATTATAGATTTCCCCTCCCTCAATTTTAATGGTTTCGAGTAAAAGAGGGTGGATATGATGTTTAGACATTAAGTGTTAAAAAGTTCTGTGGAGAGGTAACGTTCTGCAGTATCACATAAAATTGTGACGATTGTTTTGCCTTTGTTTTCTGGTCTACTTGCAACTAAATAGGCAGCATGTAAGTTTGCTCCAGAGGATATACCTATGAGCAAACCTTCTTCTCTTGCCACTTTTTGTGCCATGGCAAAAGCATCTTCATTACTGACAGAGATGATTTCATCATAAACTTCAGTATTGAGTATTTGAGGTATAAATCCTGCACCTATGCCTTGTATTTTGTGTGGTCCAGGACTCCCCCCTGCGAGTACAGCAGAATCACTTGGCTCTACTGCAATGCTTTTTAATGCAGGAAGTGTCTCTTTTAATACTTCAGTTGTGCCTGTCATTGTTCCTCCTGTACCTACGGCAGCTACAAAGATATCAAGAGTGTTGTTGCAATCTTTTAGTATTTCTAGTGCGGTGGTTTTTCTGTGTATCTCTGGATTGTCAGGATTGTTAAATTGTTGAAGAACAATGGCATTCTCTAAGGTGCTCTCTAGTTGGGAGGCTTTAGCTATAGCACCACCCATACCTTCAGATGCAGGAGTAAGTACAAGTTCTGCACCTAAGTGTATCAATAGTTTACGTCTTTCAATGCTCATGGATTCTGGCATAGTAAGAATAAGTTTTAATCCTTTTGCTGCACAAATAGCAGCAAGACCTATACCCGTATTTCCAGATGTAGGTTCAATAATCGTTGTATCACTGTTGATTTTTTTTGATTCTAATGCACCATTAATCATGTTTAGTGCAATTCGGTCTTTTACTGATGACGTAGGATTCATAAATTCACATTTACCTAAAATAAGTGCACCAGATTCTTTTGAGAGGGTATTGATTTTGACTAGTGGGGTGTTCCCGATAAGCCCTTCAATATTTTCAGCTATCATACTCTGTTCTCCTTGTTTCATTCGTGCTTTAAGTGCGTAATTTTCAGATTTATAGTTAATGTTAATATTATCATAAATATTTATATTAATAAAAAAGTTTACCTTCTTATACCTTTCATTTTACCGTATGCTACGTGAAAAGATTGTTGAGTGGGTAAAATAGGCGTCTTCTCAGCTTTCATAGTATATGTATCTGATGTGAATGGGTGACTACCTTTTTTGAAAATAAGAGGTAGTTTTAAACAATCTATGTATGCAATACCTCTTTGATGGAGTATGCCAGTTTTTCACCTGCATACATAGGAACCACACCATGATAATTTAGCGGAACAATAAAAGGTTTTTTTTCTAAGACAACAGTCTTTTGTAGAGGGGTAACACCATAAATTTTTTGTGCATTGTTAGAGACAAAGTTTTGGAGGTTCTCAATAGATGCATGGTGTTTTTCGAAAAGCTCAGCTAAGAGTTGTAATGCGATTGGCGCAGTGAATACCCCAGCTGCACATCCGCAGGCTTCTTTTGCATGTTTAGGATGTGGTGCAGAGTCTGAACCAAACATCACTTTAGGATGGGCTTTGAGTGCTACATTGAGCAATGCATCTCTGTCTTCAGGACGTTTGGCAATGGGTTTACAAAAGAGGTGAGGTTTTAACATACCTCCTGCAACATCATCAAGTGTGATAAGTAAATGATGTATGGTAATCGTTGCATAAAGATTTTCAAACTGATCCAAAGCAGCTACACTTTCTTTGGTAGTGATATGCTCCATAATAATTTTTAGTTTTGGAAAGGCTGTCGCTAATTTCTCATAAATAGTCACAAACTCTGCTTCTCTGTCCATGACAAAACCATTGGTTTCACCATGTACACATAGAGGTATGTTGAGGTCGCTTAGAGCTTCAAGTGCAGGACGTAACTCTTCGACATCAAAACCACTTACTCCACCTTCACTGTTTGTTGTGATACCTGCTGGATAGAGTTTTACAGCAGTAATTTCATCTTTTACAGATGCTAAAAATTCTTTAGTATAGTTGGGGTTAAAAAAAAGCGTCATATAGGGCGTAAAAGTTTCATCATCAATGGCTGCTAAAATACGATTTTTATATGCAATTACTTCTTCTTTTGTACTGACTGGAGGTACTAAATTTGGCATAATAATAGCCCCCGAAAACGTATGTGCCGAAGCTGTAGCAATATTCTCAAGCATCTCTGCATCTCGTAGGTGGAGGTGCATGTCAAGTGGCGCGTTTAATTGCATCAAAATCCTTTATAATATAATATTTTGAGTTATTGTCTGTACTGTTTGGTACCATCCAGTAAAGTATATCTATTTTGCCACAAAAACTATTAAAGGTGTATATAGATGAGATTTTTTTAGGGCTATAACTAACTAAAGGATAATCGATACCTCCCTTAAAGAACTGATTACACCTTAAAATACGTTTGCTTGTGGCGATGAATGCTTTATGAGGTGCATTAAATTCAAATTGCCAAGCGGCATATTCTGAACAGCTAGGATAATATCTACATGATGCAGGGAGCATTTTAGAGACATATTGATAGCCTTTTATCGGTGCCAAAAATATATTTTTCACAGGAGATCTTTGAAATAATGTTTGATTTGAGAATAACTGACTATTTTCATAGTTGAGAGCCTTTACACAATAATATAAATTCTAACTAAAAAGCGATGACCTGTCAAATAAACCTATGAAAATTCACAGTACAGAAAAATTGAGATAATCTCTGCTATAATCAAAATTATGAATAATATACTACAGAAATTTTTAGTGTCCTCGGATATCCAACGTTGGCTGGAAAAGCATACCTATACGGTGGAAAAAACAGAACAATTTTATAAAAAAATAGACAAAGACTCTCAGTGTTATTATCTCAGATGTTTTCCTGATCAATATTTTAAAGTGATGACAAATAGCAAAGGGGATGAAGATAGATCTCCTGTTAGCGAAGAGGTTTATGCAACAGAACGTAAAAAACATATAGGTAGAAAAGTTGTCAAAAAAATTTATACAGTGAACATTGATGAAGAAGACTTTGTGCTGTTTGAATATTTAAAAAGTCTTAAAGGCATATATATATTTGAAGCGTATTGTAAAGATGCGCAATCATTACAAAAATCTCAAATTATAGAAACTTTACAACCTTTTGTTCTTAAAGAAATTAACAATGATAAAAAGTACAGTGATATGTCGCTTGCAATGTATGTCAAACCAATGGAATACAACCTAGATAAACTTTTTGAACAAATAGATGCATTTGAAGCTGCCAATCTTTTTTTCTGGCAGGTACCAAGGCGTATTTATGTGCGCGATGGTGTGGTGTTGGTGCTTTACAAAAATCTTCGTCTTTTACACCACTATAAAGTAAATTTTCAGCGCAAACACATGAGTGCAACATTACACCGTTTACGTGTACTTATGCGTCGTACTGCTACGATACTTGAGACATTTGAAGATCTTTTTAATCCTAATGTATCACGTTTTTGCAGAACGTTACTCCTTCGCTATCATGAAGAGACAAAATTTTTACGGTATCTTTATTTTTTAGAAGAATTGTGTGCCACACGTGATACTGCAAAATTAAGCCTCTATAGTGAACTTAAAACCCTTATTTCCGAAGAAGAAAAACTTGTTACGCAAATGCTCCTATCTAAACCTTTTACGCAATTAATACAGATTCTTACGAGAGAACTTTATGAACAGGAAAATGAACAGTATTTTGGTTTAAAAAAATGGGTTAAAAAAGTTGTACGAGTACGTTTGAAAAAATTTGAAGTGCAACTTAGTAAAACAAGTGAGGGTTACAATGATGAGATGCTTGAAGAACTTTATATCTCTATGGATACTTTACAGACACTTTTAGAAGATTTTTTTCATATTATTGGAGAAAAAGAGACACAAATGGTTGTAGATGAACTTAATATTCTTTTAAAACCTTTACGGGAGTATCGAAACTGTAAAGAGCGTGAAATGATTATGAAAGGTATTAAGGAGCAGTCAGACTATACAATTTTAGATATTGAACCACTTTTATGTGAACATGTAAAGGAACTTGAAGAGAAGATACTTAATGCCTTAAAGTTACTCAGAACATCAAAATTTTATATCTAAATATTTAAAAAGTAACATGACCATCTTGGATAATATATGAAGGAGACATGTTAATAGAATGGTATATAGTTGTACCATACTTTTTACTGTAGTATTGTAACAACAGTTTTTGTAGAGTAGGCTCAGTTGATGGCATAAACCAGCCATTGTTACTGAGGACTATCATATTTTTAGGTCTTTCCCCTTCTTTTGTATGAGAAAAAAGTTTTTCTGAAGTTGCTTCAAAGCAGATAGCATTTCTGTATGTTTTTCCATTTATTTTATAATCTATGATCTCTGAACTTGCTTTGTAATCTACAGCACCATCATAAAATACTTCATTGACCCAGTCACTTAAAAAATCAGGAAGAGGATTGCTCTCACCAAAAGGGACAAGTAGAACTTTATTGGCAACTAAAATGGAACCATTGGTGAAAATATAGGTTGAATTTCGTGGTGTCTTACCATCCCAGTAGAGAGCACCAGTGACTATAGAAATATGTTTTGCTTTTTCTTGCATAGTATTAATAATCTCTTCAGAACGATTAAGAAACACAGGAAAAACAGATTCAGGTAGAATGACGAGGTCTTTTTTCTCCATGATAGCTTTATCTATAGTTTTATATATTGCTTTGAAGTGTGCAGAGTGAAGCTCTTTGTTCCATTTGTCCTTCACTGAGGTATGTGTTGTTATCAAAGCAATATTTTTATCTGCATCTACTTTTTTTGGAAGGCTAGGATTATAAGCCAATATTACTAAAAAAAGATAGATGAATCGCTGTTGCCATATACTTAAAATAATTCCTCCCAAAATGATGATGAATTGCCATTTTTCAATCCCTAAATAACTTTCAACAAACATCAATTCAGGTTTAAACCAGTCAAACGAAAAAGGGTGTATATAACTGAGAATAAAAAGTCCTAAAGCTTTTAAAAATAAGGAGATTATGAGATGTTTTTTAGGCACATAAGATCCCACTTTTTGACTTATCCACGCGATTCCCCAGAAAATAAGGCCATAGCTTAGTGAGATAATAAATATTTCAATGGGAATAGCCCACAGCATGCCGTAATGTTTTAGGCTCAAGGCAATCCACCAAAACCATAATAATCCAATAAATGCCCCTGAGACAAACCAGATTTTTTCATCTTCTTGTAAGAGCAAATATAGAGCGGTAAGTCCCAAAACAGTATTTAATAAAGGGTAGGAGAAACCCCAATGGTTGAGGTAGATAAAGGAAGAACCTAAAAGGGCTATGAAAAAGCCTCTTGTTAGTACAAAGGTGTTAAAATATTCTCTAATTTTATTCATGAAGGATTCCTATGGAACAACTTGGTTCATTTTTACCATTGATTATATTATTTGCGATTTTTTATTTTCTGATTATCAGACCTCAGCAGCAGCATCAAAAAAAGCATCAAGCTATGCTCGAAAGCTTAAGTAAAGGCGATAAAATTATTACCACAGGTGGACTTATCGCTGAGATCATTAAACCTGAAGAAGAGTTTATCAAAATCAAACTAAATGATGACACAATTGTGAAATTAGATAGAGCATATGTTTCAAAAAAGGTTGAATTGAGTGAAAACGCTTAATTATAGAGTCGTTTTATTTGCTTTTGCATTGATTTTTGGTGTCATATTTTCTATTCCGTCACTTACCCAAAGTGAACAAGGTAAGAAAATCACTTTGGGACTAGATCTTCAAGGTGGATTACATATGTTACTTGGTATTAAAAGTGAAGTGGCGATTGAATCACGTATTAAATCTATGGCAGCCACTGTAAAATACATTTTTGATGATGAAGAGATTATTTTTGATGAGCTTCGGATTAATGAAGATCAGACAATTACGTTTGAACTTCTTGATACAGATGATGTGCCAAAAGCAAAAATGTTATTACAAAAAGAGATTGAAGGTACCATATTTAGTGAAAATGGTATGAAGTTTATACTGGAAATGACAGCAGAAGAACAGGTACGAACTGAAAAAAATGCCATTCAGCAGGCAGTAGATACGATACGAAACAGACTCAATGAATTTGGATTGGCTGAACCAACGGTAGCAAAACAAGGAGAAGATAAAATTCTTGTAGAGGTACCAGGTATTAAAACCCAAGAAGACAAGCAAAGACTGAAAAAACTTATAGAGCGTGCTGCACATTTACAACTTATGGCTGTAGATGAAGACCGTATTGCTAGAGTAAACACTATGAGCCCAGCAGAAGCAAAAAGTTTTGGTGATGTGATACTAACAGATGTAAATACCCCAGAGAAGTATTTACTTCGAGCCATTCCTGTATTAGATGGTTCTATGCTTACAGATGCAAAAGTAGGTTTTGATGAACAAAATCAGCCAGTGATTAATTTTACGCTTAATGGACAGGGTGCTAAAATATTTGGTGATTTTACAGGAAAATATGTAGGTAAACGTATGGCAGTAGTGCTGGATAACAAAGTGTATTCAGCACCCGTTATCAATGAACGTATTGGTGGTGGGCGTGTACAAATCTCTGGAAGATTTGAGTTTTCAGAAGCACAAGATTTAGCCATTGCATTACGCTCTGGTGCTTTACTGGCTCCGGTGGTGATAGAGTCTGAACGATTCATAGGGCCTAGTTTGGGTGCTGATAGTATCCAAGCAAGCTCGCTTGCCTTGTTACTTGGGTTTATTTTAGTCGTTATCTTTATGGTGATATATTATGGAATGGCAGGTGTCATTGCAAATGTAGCATTGATTGGAAATCTTTTTTTGATTCTTGCAATTATGTCTTTAGCAGGTGCCACGCTTACTTTACCAGGTATGGCGGGGATTGTATTGACAGTGGGTATGGCAGTGGATGCGAATGTAATTATCAATGAGCGTATACGCGAATTACTTCATCAGGGAAAATCTATAGGCAAATCCATTGAAGATGGGTATAACAATGCGTTTACAGCTATTTTTGATGCCAATGTAACAACCTTGATTGCAGCCATTGTACTTGTTGTGTATGGTACGGGTGCTATTAAAGGATTTGCGATCACTATGGGCATTGGTATTGCCGCATCAATGCTTACAGCTATTGTGGGTACACATGGGATTTACCAATGGCTGTTACCTAAGATTGACAAAAATAAATTAGGTTTCTGGTTTGGTATACAAAGAGCAGGAGTTAAATAATGGAAATTTTTAAATATAAAAAACCGCTCTCTTTAATGGATAAAAGTAAGCGTTTTGGTTTACTTTCTATTGTATTACTTGTACTTTCTTTGGGATTAATTTTAACAAAAGGTTTTAATCTCGGTGTAGACTTTGCAGGTGGTACACTGATACAGGTAAAATATGAAGGTGAGGCACCTATAAAGAAAGTTCGGGAGGCCATTTCTGTTGACAAAGCATATGAAGGTGCATCTGTAACATTTTTCGGTAGTCACGAAGAGATAGTTATTCGAACCAAAATGTCTTCACAGGTTTTAGGTGAAGATGTTGGTAAAAAAATGAACGAGCTTTTGAAAAAAACAGGTACACTCGAAGTAAGACGTGTAGACATGATAGGGGCAAAAGTAGGTTCAGAGTTACGTGAAAAAGGACTCATGGCAATGATAATTGCTATTATCGGTATCCTTTTGTATGTGTCCTTTAGATTTGAGTGGCGTTTTGCTATTGCTTCTGTTATGGCACTTTTGCATGATGTAACGATCGCAATGGGCATGATAGTTTTGTTTAATGTGGAAGTAAATTTAGATATTTTAGCAGCACTACTTACGATACTTGGGTATTCATTAAATGATACAATTATTGTTTTTGACCGTATTCGTGAGGGTATTCGAACCATTAAAAATCCAGACCTTGAAAATATTATTGATGAATCTGTAACCCGTACACTTTCACGTACGACATTGACATCATTGACAACATTTTTTGTTGTGCTGACCCTCTTTGTTTTTGGGGGTGAGATTATTCATGGTTTTGCGTTCACACTCCTTGTTGGTGTTGTGGTAGGTACTTACTCTTCTATTTTTGTGGCTTCACCAATACTCATGTGGCTTGGTTTTTCTGTTTCTGGGTTTAGAGAAAAAGAAGCAGTAAAACTTAAAAGAGAAAAAGAGAAAGAGAAGATGCGTGCTATGTATGAAAATGGAACAATATAAGTTACGTTATAATACAAACACAGAGATGAAGAAACATACAAAGGGGTATTATGAACTGGGGTAAGGTTTTTTATATATTTTTTACACTGATGTCACTTACGACATCTGCGGCATTTCTATATGAACATTCTGTTGTTGCTTTGTTTATCGCAGGATCAGTGAATGTTATTTCAACATTACTGAAGATAGGTGTACGTAATATATTATCTGCTGAACTTTTGGCGGGTTCACTGGTGGCAGATTTGCATCTTATACCTGCTTTTTTTGCATTACAATTTTATGGTAATGACT
Organism: Sulfurovum sp.; assembly: GCA_026982075.1. Lineage (GTDB taxonomy): Bacteria > Campylobacterota > Campylobacteria > Campylobacterales > Sulfurovaceae > Sulfurovum. Next base: position 16,891 of record JALSHU010000100.1, read on the forward strand.
CTTTAGCAACTGGATTGGTGATAGGAGCGGTTGTCGCAAATTCTTATACCATTTGTGTTACGATGATTGAAAGTGCAAAAGAAAAAGCAGATTTTTAACTTTCATGCAAGTAATACACGTTTGATACACAGCAAATATGATACTTTAGCAAAATAGTTTTTAAGGATTATATTTTGATAAAGATACCTACACTAGATGGCATTAATCCAGAAGAAAAACGCAAAGAGATTCAAACATATTTTCAGTATTGTTATAAACGATATGAGTCTCTTTTTAATATCGTTAAACATGAACAAGCATACTTTAACAAGGCCGATCCCTTACGGCATCCAATTATCTTTTATTATGGGCATACAGCAACCTTTTTTATTAATAAATTCAAGTTAGCAAAGATGATTGATACACGTATTGATCCTCATTTAGAATCTATTTTTGCTGTAGGTGTAGATGAAATGTCTTGGGATGATTTGAATCAAAAGCATTATAGCTGGCCTACTGTAAACGAGACACGAGACTATCGAAATAAAGTATATACGCTTGTGAATGAGGTAATAGCTACTCTCCCTATTGAATTACCTATTACAGAAGACTCCCCCTGGTGGGTAGTGATGATGGGTATAGAACATGAAAATATACACCTTGAAACGTCTTCTGTACTTATTCGACAATTGCCTTTTGAGGAGATACAAGAAGATAAAAATTGGTTAGAGTGTAATATCTTTGATAAGGTGGTGGAAAATACGTTAATACCTGTTCCTGCAGGAACAGTCAGTCTAGGGAAACATAAAGATGCAAAACTTTTTGGATGGGACAATGAATATGGAGAGCATCAAGTACATATTCCAGCATTTAAAGCGGCAAAATATCTTACTTCCAATGCTGAATATTTGGAGTTTGTGAATGATCAAGGGTATGAGAATGATATCTTTTGGTGTACTGAAGGCAAAGCTTGGAAAGAATATACAGATGCAAAAATTCCGCTGTTTTGGCGTAAAAAAGAAGCAGGCTTCTACTTACGTACATTAAGCCGTGAAATCCTACTTCCTTTAACGTGGCCTGTAGAAGTGAATCATTTAGAGGCTGCAGCATTTTGTAAGTGGAAGAGTATGCAAGAAAACAGAAAAATCACCTTACCAACAGAAGATGAATATGTTCGGCTCAGAGATGAGAGCAGGGTAATGACGTATTTGGAATGGAGTGCAAAAGAGGAGAATATTGCCAATATTAATTTAGAAAGGTATGCATCATCTGTTCCAGTAAATACCTATAAACATGGTGAATTTTATGATATTATAGGCAATGTATGGCAGTGGTCTCGTACTCCAATATACCCGTTTGAGGGGTTTAAAGTACATCCGATATATGATGATTTCACAGTGCCGACATTTGATGGAAAACATAATCTTATCAATGGTGGTTCTTGGGTAAGTTGTGGTAACCTTGCTACACAAAATAGTCGATATGGGTTTAGAAGACATTTTTATCAACATGCAGGATTTAGATATGTACAGAGTAATTATGAAGAGAACATTGTGACAAATATATATAACACAGATACGGTGATCTCTCAATATTGTCATTTTGGTTGGGGTGAAAATACCTTAGGGGTAGAAAATTACCCTGCAACATGTGCGCGTTTGGCATTAGAGTATATGAAAGATAAACCTAAGAGAAAAGCATTAGATATAGGATGTGCTATAGGACGGAGTACCTTTGAGCTTGCACGTGGGTTTGATGTGGTGATAGGGGTAGACTTTTCTGCACGTTTTGTACAAGAAGCACAGGTATTAAAAGAGAATGCAGTTCTACGCTACACGATGCCAACAGAAGGAGAATTAGAAAACTTTCATGAGGTCAATTTAAGTAAATTTGATTTGGATAATGAACGTGATAAAGTCTCTTTTTGGCAGGCAGATGCTTGCAACTTGAAACCGATATATAAAGAGTTTGACCTTATTTTTGGCGGTAACCTTATAGACAGACTGTATGATCCTAAAAAGTTTCTAGAGTCAGTAGGTGAACGTCTTAATGATAAGGGTATATTGATACTGACATCACCCTACACATGGCAAGAAGAATCTACACCGAAAGAAAAATGGATAGGTGGATACAAAAAAGATGGTGAAAATGTATCTACATTGCAGGGACTTGAGGAGATACTAGGAAAAGAATTTACTCTTGTTGATACCAAAGATATACCTTTTGTGATACAAGAAACAGCACGAAAACATCAATATACTATAGCACATATGACAGTTTGGCAAAAGAAATAGTATGATTCAATCTATAGATAGAAAGGGTACTTTTACCACAAAATATGATGACACCATCAAAAAATTTGGTACGGATGATTTGTTACCATTGTGGGTTGCAGATATGGATTTGGCATCACCTCAGTGTGTGCAGGAGACATTGAAAAAAAGAGCAGCGCATCCTATTTATGGATATACGGTCTACCCAGATGCCTATTATCTGGCGATACAAACATGGATGAAAACCCGTTTTAATTGGGAAATAGATATAGCGTGGATTGTCCCATGTTATGGGGTAGTACCTTCACTTAATTTTGCGATTACAGCGTACAGTGAAGAAGGAGATGCGGTGATTATCCAAACACCTTTATATCCTCCATTTAAAAGCTCAATTAAGCATAAAAACAGAAGAGTTTTAGACAATACATTGGTCTATAAAGAGGGATACTATAGCATTGATTTTGATGATTTTGAAGCCAAAGCTAAAAAAGCTAAGTTATTTTTACTCTGTTCACCACATAACCCTACTTCACGTGTTTGGGATAAAGAAGAGTTAGAACAGATGATAGAGATATGTTTAAAACATGATGTAGTCATCATTTCAGATGAGATACATGCAGATCTTGTGTATCAAAAAATATATTTTTCTCTTGGAAGTTTTGACAAGATAATGGATAAGTGTGTCATTTTAAATGCACCATCCAAAACATTTAATATTGCAGGTCTCAATACTTCTTTTGCTATCATCCCTGATATAAGTCTGAGAAAATCTTTTATAATTGAACAAAACAAGTCAGGTATTACCAATGGAAATCCTTTTGGCATAGAAGCACTTATCTCTGCGTACACGGATGGTGCATTATGGCTAGATACATTAAAAGAATATTTGGTATCCAATATAAGAGATGTTGAAACTTTTTTAAAAAAGCATCATATCCCTATTTATGTTGTGCCCACAGAAGCTACATTCTTGATGTGGCTTGACTGCAAAGAACTACACTTATCACATGAGGAATTACTAGAATTCTTTTTTTATGGAGCGAAGCTTGGATTGAATGATGGCAAAAGTTTTTCAGATGCGGGAGAAGGATTTATGCGGTTAAATATAGGTACAAGTAAAGAAGTACTTGAAAAGGCCTTAGCCCAATTATTGATAGCTTATAAGGAAATAGCTTGAAAAGTCTTATAGTTTATATACTGCTTTCAGTGTATATATACGCTTTGCCCCAAGGTATAAACACTTTGATACAAAAATCAGGCATTCCCCAAAAGGATATTAGTATTTATATTAAAGAAGTAGGAAAGGGAGGTCGGGTTATTGCTTCTTTGAATGCGGAACAGACACGTACACCAGCTTCAGTTATTAAGGTATTAACGACATATGCAGCATTATTGAAATTGGGATTTCATTACCGTTGGCCAACGAAGTTTTATTATACTGGTAATATACGTTCAGGTGTACTTTATGGGGACTTACTGGTTAAAGGGTTTGGTGATCCTACATTAAATGATAAAGACCTTGATAAAATAGTTTCGTATATTCGTGCAGAAGGTATACGTAAAATCACAGGTAATATTATCATAGATAGAAGCTACTTTAGGGTAGGCACAAAAAATAATTCAGGGTTTGATGAACATACCTACAGTGCTTATAATGCCATGCCAGATGCGATGATGTTTAACGAACGGATTAGCACAGTTTGTGTAACCCCTAACAAAAACAATGTCTATAAAAAAGGTGCAGATGAGAGTTATAAAGTTATCAATAAACTCCAACGTGTGAATAAACCCTGCAAAGGTAGATATTCTTGGCCAGGAGTAAGGATTGATAAAAGTCAAGCTGTGCCTACTTTGTTGTTACAGGGTAAAATTTCAAAACGATGTGGTAAACGCAATATCTGTAAAGTGATAACCAAACCTTACAAATCATTTTATTATGCCTTAAAGGATAAGTTGAAAAAAAAAGGTATACATGTAAGAGGCTCTTTACGTCTTAGAAAAATACCACAGCACAGGGCAAAAGAACTCTTTACTTATTATTCTAAATCTTTAGAAAGAATAGTCTCTAAGACAGCTAAAAAAAGTAATAACCTTTATGCAAGGCATCTTTTACTGCTTTTAGGTGCAAAAGTATATGGTGCTCCTACAACAGTTAATAAGGGTAGAAAAGCGATTGTCAAGATTTTAAAAAACTATGGTGCTTTAAGCAAGGGAACTCTTAAAATAGATAATGGCAGTGGATTGTCACGTTCTGCAAAATTATCTGCAAAGATTTTGGCAGATGTATATGATAATGCTTATATGCGGTATGGACAAAGATGGATGAATACACTTTCTATTGCTGGGATTGATGGAACCATAAAAAAGCGTTTTAGAGGAACCATTGTTAAAAATAGAGCCTGGATGAAAACTGGGACATTGAAACGTGTTAAAAATATAGGTGGATATGTCAAAAGCAAACAAGGCAGACTTTATACAACTGTGATATTGGTACAGACAAACAAAGGCAGATGGAAAGCTGCTAAACTTCAAAATGATATTATGAAGTGGCTTGTAAAATATAAAAGTACAACAAGAATCCAGCCAACACAGACACAAAACACACAGTCCACCTTATGGGAGATGGAAACCACTTTACCTAAAAATATTTCAAATGAAAGATATTATGTCCAAACCGGCATGTTTAAATCAAAACCAAGCAAAATATATTTACAGAAAATAGAACACCTTGGATTACCCTATAAAGTACAATATTCACAAAATTATAAAGTCTATATAGGTGCTTACAGTCAAGAGAAAGATGCAAGAAGGGTTTTAAAACAAGTACGTAAACATGTAAATAAAGGTGCTTTTATCGTCAAAATGTAGTATGCTTTTCCGCATAACTGGTCATTTCAACATATTTTTTTTCTTAAATATGCTCTTATTTAAGCCATAATATTTTTATATACTTCAATTGAAACTTAGTATTTCAGGAGTGTATAATGGTTTTATTTAAAACAAGAAAACAAAAACATATCATTGAAGATGAAATTTATGTTTTACTCGAACATTTTACAGATGCATCATTGAAGATGCCTATGTATAGGATTCATGATTTGTTTAAGTGCACAAATTGTTATCCTTTGATTTTTGGTTATTTTTTGGGTGCTATGGATTATATCATTGAGTATAAGAATATAGATAGTATAGATGCAAAAAAACTTTTTAAAGTCTATTTATCAATAACTTTTACAAATGAAGATATGGGAAATGCAAATGATTTATATGAAATGTGTAAAGATTTAAATACATCAGAGAAAGGAAGAAAATATATGTTTATAGGAAGAATGGCATTTAAAAAGTGGTTAGAAAATCAACCAGAAATCGTTTCTGATTTAAATCGTATGTTATATGATGCTTATATAAGGTAAAGGATGGTTTAAAACTTAACTTCAAGTACGCTATAATCCTTAAAAAATTAGGGCAACAATGCACTTTGAAACCTATCCCTTTGAAAAACTCAACACTCTACTGCATAGTATCACACCAAATAGTGATTACACATCTCTCTCCTTAACTATAGGGGAACCGCAGTTTGCAACACCTAAGTTCATACTTGAAGCATTAAACAAGCATACAACATTGTTAAACAAGTACCCTAAAACCATAGGTGAAAATGTTTTACGTGATGCGATGCTAAAGTACAATATTGAACGTTTTAATCTTATGTTAGATAACACACAAATTATCCCTACTTTTGGTACACGTGAAGTGCTTTTTAATTTTCCACAGTTTTTACTGCATGATGTTGAAAATCCAGTGATGGTCTTTCCAAATCCTTTTTACCAGATTTATGAAGGGGCAGCAAAAGCATGCAGGGCGGAGGTTATTTACTTAAACCTAAATGCATCGAATGATTTTCAGCCTGAAATTGATGAGCTATCGTTAGCCAAAGCAGATTTTGTGATACTCAATTCTCCTAATAATCCTACAAGCTCAGTCATGCAAATGGATGACTTGAAAAAATGGGTAGAGCTTGCGTTGAAACATGATTTTGTTTTGCTCAATGATGAGTGTTATGCAGATTTGTATCTAGACAAACCTCTCCCTTCGTTACTAAATGCAAGTATAGAAGTAGGGAATAAAGCGTTTAAAAATATTTTAGTCATCAATTCTGTCTCAAAACGTTCAAGTGCCCCTGGGCTGCGTTCGGGCTTCATTGCAGGGGATGCTGACATCCTTAGGGAGTATATGGTATACAGAACATATGTTGGTTGTGCTTCCCCACTGCCTCTTCAACATGCAGCTGCAGCAGCATGGGCAGATCAGCAGCATGTAACGCTATTTAGAGAAAAATATAAAAAGAATTTTGCTGTTGCCAAAGATATATTGGGTGTAGCGTCACCAGAAGCCACTTTTTATATCTGGTTACGAGTAGATGATGAGATAGCATTTACCATGAAGCTGTACCAAGAGTATAACCTTAAGGTAATCCCTGGTTCATTTTTGGGACGTGATGGCGAAGGTAAAGGGTATGTAAGGCTTGCTCTTGTGTATGAAGAAATGTTAACAAAAGAAGCGTTGACAAGAATTAAATTATGTTTGGAGAATCAGTAGTGCAAACACCAGAAATACATGTAGAAGAATTAAAAAAAGATGAGGAATTTCTAGCCAATATTAAGCGCTTGGAAGAGGAGTGTAAAAAGGAGCAGAGTATTTCAAAAGGATATCAGTTACTTGATGCACAGCTTATCATAGAAGCACCAGAAGAGGAAATCAATGAAATTTTTACATTCATAGTCAATAATGCATTTGACAGACTAGCAGAAAAACTTACCAATAGGCAGACATTTAAGATGGAAGAGGAAGAAGATAAGGCAGCTGCAAGAGCGATATATGAGCATGGTATGCAGCGATATAGTGAAAATGATCAAAAAGGTGCTAAAGAGATTTTTCTTATATTGAGTCACAGTATGGACAAACATGCCTTGAAGGATGCGATGTTGTTACATGCAGCAGTTGTCATAGCAGGTAAAAGTTTTGATGAATTTATAGATACTATTGTGGATGTCAGTAAAGTAGATGAGAATGATCCTTTGGCATTTTTTGTACAAACTTTTACTTATTCTGTTACTGAAATGTTTGACATATTTGCAAAAGAGGTAGAAGAAGCCAGAGAAGAGATACGTGTTTTTGCACAATCACAGGAGTCTTCATGAAAAAAATACATTTTATAGGTATTGGGGGCATAGGGCTTTCAGCTTTGGCAAAGTTTTTACATAATGATGGACATAAAATATCAGGTTCGGATATCAAGCAAACAGAAATTACCAATGACCTAGCAACCAATTTTGATGCTAAAATTACCATTCCTCATCATGCAGATGCGGTTGAGGGTGTAGACAAGGTTATCTATTCAGCAGCAGTACGTCCTAATAATCCTGAATATCAAAGGGCAAAAGAATTGGGTATAGAACTGTTATCCCGTAAAGAAGCATTAAAGTCTATATTGGGAGATAAAGAGGTCTATGCAGTAGGAGGTGCACATGGAAAGAGTACGACTTCGGCGATGCTCTCTTCCATTATCCCTGAGTCCAATGCATTGATAGGGGCAATTAGTAAAGAGTTTGGATCAAATGTCCGAAGTTTCCCTAACAATAAAGTAGTGTTTGAAGCAGATGAAAGTGATGAGAGCTTTTTGAATTCTAATCCTCATCTTGCCATTGTAACCAATGTTGAACCTGAACATATGGAATATTATGAATATGATGAAGAGCGTTTTTACAATGCCTATAGAAATTTCATAAAACTTGCCAAAATACGTGTGATCAATGCAGAAGATACATTCCTTGCTTCTCTTGAACTCGAAAGTATAAAACTGTACCCAAGTAAAGATATAAAAAATATTGAATTTGTTTTAGTAGATGGAGAACCACATACAAAGTTTGCACTGTTGGATTTAGGTGTGTTTGAGGTTTTTGGTTTTGGAAACCATATCGCACTTGATGCGGCATTGGCCATATTGGCAGCATTAGAACTGGGAGAGCAGATAGAGGATATAAGAAACAATCTTTTACATTATAAAGGTATTAAGAAGCGTTTTGATATTGTGCAAAATCAAGAGCAATGTGTGGTTATTGATGATTATGGACATCACCCTACAGAGATAAAAGTGACGATGCAGTCACTACAGGCTTACAAAAGCCTCCGAACATTTACAAAACTCAATGTAATTTGGCAACCGCATAAATACTCAAGAACGATGGATAATTTACAAGGGTTTGTAGAGTGTTTTGAAGGGGTAGATGAATTGGTTATTTTACCTATTTGGGCAGCTGGAGAGATAGAGGTAGATATCGATTTAAAAGGTGCATTTTCACGCTATAAACTTATTATGGCAGATAGTATCACCAAAGAAGATGGTATTGTCAAAGTGTTAAAAGATGGACATGTTATACAAGAATACGGTGATGGGCTCATTACAGCTTTTGGAGCAGGAGACATCACGTATCAGATACGAGGGGAATCATAATATATCAAAGGAGGGGGAAGAAATGAAAAAGCTAGTGATTATTGTAGCAACGATAACTTCGTGTATGTTGGCTGATGATATCAAATTAAGTGATGTTGAGGCAAAATATGCTTCAAAGTCAACCATAGAAGTCACGAAGGATTTAAAACAGAGTATTAACTTGGGATTTGCAAATACTACAGGGAATACAGAAACCCTAAATCTTAATGGTAAATACACATTAGGCTTTTCTACTTTGGGCTACAATGGTCAAGAACTCAAAACAGCATTTGAAACAAGTGCGTATCTCACAAAAAACAATGGCATAACGGACAATGAAGAGTATACTGCAAAGCTTAGTCTAGAACAGCATATCATCGATGGCTGGTTAGGCTATACATCTTTTTATTGGTTACGTAATACATTTAGAAATTTTGATAATAAGTTTGTATTTGGTGCTGGTGTGGGTAAAGAAGTTTTTAAACAAGAAAAACATTCACTCAAAATGAAATTGGGTGTGGCATATAATATTGAACAATATACAAATGACCAGCCAGAACATACATTTGTGGCACTGACTCAGTATATAGAATATCATTATCACCTGAATGAAATAAGCTCATTTTATATGAAGATAGGTGCATTGGAAAATTTTGATGATTTTGATGATTATGAGATACTTACTGTGACAGGGTTTAATTTTTCTGTGGCTGAGAACTTAAGTGTAACCATTGAAGGAGAGGTTCGGTATGATAATCTACCACCTGTTGGGTTTACAAAAACAGATACAAAATCTATTGTACGTATCGGGTATGACTTTTAGAAGATTTGGTTAGAATTTCATTTCTTTGATTTTTTCATATATTGACTCCCCCATGATTTTATATCCTGATGCATTTGGGTGTATTTGGTCAATTTTATAGTGAGGATTGGATAAGATCTCTGTAAGTGTATCATTGAGCAGTGGTATATTCTCTTCTTTTGCAATATCTTCATATAGTTCTAATGGTGAGAGTCCAAATACACTGAAATTTGGTACAGCAATGAGTAAAATATGGATATTTTGTTTTTTTGCCATCTGTATCATCGTTTTGAGATTCTCTTTTAATGAAGATAAAGAGTGTTGTTGAAGTATGTCATTCCCTCCAAAACAAAGCAAGATTAATTTTATAGATGTATCTTGAAGTAGGTTAGGTAGCCGTGAAAGACCATCTTCAGAGGTGTCACCATTGACACCAGCATTGATGACTTTATGATTGAGTAGTGATGCAAGTACAGAGGGGTAGCTTTGAGACGCGTGTACACCATACCCATATGTAATGCTATCTCCAAAGGCTAAGATAGTGTCTTGAGGTTTGAACATTATTTTTCCTGTACTCTTATGTTGAAATGTAAAAATGACAAAGAGAATAAATAGAACAGTCATAAGATATTTCATATGCTTCCTTATGTTGGGAGTATTATAGTATAATCTCATCAAATATAGCTAGAGGAAAAGCATTGTCTACAGAATATAAAAATGAAAAATCTATTATGCAAAAATTGGATTTGGATGGTTATATTTCACAGTTTACACAATTTATGGCAAGAGAAAAACCAATAGCTATGATGGGCGATATCAATCAGCACTACCGTTACATTCAAGCACTTTCTAAAATTCAGTTTCCGACCCCACCATCTGTACCAAACTTGGATCGTGAATTGGCCCGTATTAAAAAACAGGCTGTACTTTCATTGGATGAAATATATGTGTTCATCCAGATGATGTCGTACTTTAATACACTGAATACAGTAGGGTTCACAGAACCTCTTATCTCATGGATAAAAGGGATTGAGATACCTGAAGAAATAGTTGAAATTATAGGGTATTTTACAGATGAAGGAAATATCAACCCAGCGCATGACGCTGAACTTTATAAACTAGAACGTACGATTAAACAGAATAAAATAGACATTAAAGAAACGCTATATAAGTTAGCACACTCTTCCACACTTAGAGACTATTTGGTAGATACTCAAGTACATTTTAATGGCGGGGAAGAGACATTATTGGTTAGAGGTGGATTTAACAATGTCATTAAAGCCACAGTGGTTGGTAGAAGTGCTTCTGGGTTTTTTTATATTATTCCTCAAAGTATTTCTCACCTTAAAGAGAAAGAAGCAGCTTTACTCTCTAGTAAAGAAGAGATAATTTACCGTTACTGTAAAGAAATCTCAGCTATTTTTTTTAAATGGGAGCGATTTTTATCTTTTATTAATAAAGAATATGACAGGTTTGATCACTATCAGGCACGTGTGGTTTTTGCAAGAGCAAAAGAGTATGAGTTTATTTTACCAAGTAAACAAAAACGTATCAAGTTACAGGACTTTTCCCATCCAGCTATAGATAAACCAGTACCGGTTACTATGGATTTTAACAAACAGATAATGTTGATCACTGGGGTAAACGCTGGCGGTAAGACGATGCTCTTGAAGTCTATGCTCAGTGCTGTGTACATGTCTAAGCATTTACTCCCTTTTAAATGTGATGCATCTCAGACAGAGGTGGGACACTATAAAAGTATTGAAGCGGTGATTGATGATCCTCAGTCTGTAAAAAATGATATTTCTACATTTGCAGGACGCATGCAGGAGTTTGCAAAACTTTTTTCCAAAGTAGATGCGATTGTGGGAGTCGATGAAATAGAATTGGGAACAGATTCGGATGAGGCAGCTTCTTTGTTTAGGGTGATGTTGGATGAATTACGTAAAAAAGGTATATCTTTTATTGTTACCACACATCATAAACGTCTGGCTTCACTCATGGCATCAGATGACGAAGTGGAACTCATTGCAGCACTGTATGATGAAAAACGACGTTTACCAACCTATACTTTTTTGCAAGGTAGTATTGGAAAAAGTTATGCCTTTGAGACGGCTGAGCGTTATGGTGTGCCTGGCAACATTGTCATGAAAGCCAAAGAGGTATATGGTGAAGACAAAGATAATTTGAATGAACTCATCGAAAAGTCAACATCATTAGAACGTAAAATGCGTATGAAAATAACAAAAATTGATGAAGAGTTGAAAGCAGTAGAACAGAAAAGATTTAAACTTGAAGAGGATGAATTAAAGCTTCAAGAGAGTCATAGAAAAGCCATTGCTACACTTGAGAATCGCTATAACGCGGCGACGAAAAAAGCACGTGAAGCACTTAAAGCAAAAGAGTCTACAGAAGGGAGGCGTCTTCTAAATGTAGCTCATCAGCGTAAAGATTTTAAACAAAAAGAGATTCAAAAAGTCGACGAAGTACCACTCAAAGAAGGGGATAAAGTCAAATATCGCTCACATAAAGGCGAACTGATTTCATTGCGTGGAAAAGATGCTACTATCATCGTGGATGGACTTAAAATGCGTGTGCCTCTTTCACAGCTTAAACGCCGTGGTGATACACCACAGATAAAAGTAAAACCTAAACCATGTAATCCTAAAGCGGATGTGAATGTAGAGAAATCAAGTGCATCTGTCTCCGTCAAACTCTTAGGGTTGTATGCAGATGAAGCCATAGATACTGTAGATAAATTTCTTTCAGATGCATTGGTCAATGGATTACATGAAGTACAGATTATACATGGTACAGGTGGAGGCGTGTTGTCAAAACTTGTTGGGGAATATTTGAAAAATCATCCCAAAATAGGAAAGTACTATAGAATGCCTGGAAATATGGGGATAACAGTCGTTGAACTGTAGCTAAGTTTTAACTCCAAAAGGTATAATATATCTTAATGAATTTGATCAGGAGAATACTGTGAATCTAACAGATGCAGGAAGAGAAATAAAAAAAGAATTGAGTGGTGATGAAAAAGTTTTAGAAAGTGTCTTTAAGTTAGAAACACTGTATAAAAAATATAAATTTATACTTTGGGCGTTAGTCATTGCGGTGGTTCTTTTTTTTATCGGAAGATCTGTGATGCAAAGTATGCATGAGGCAAAACTTCTTGAAGCAAATGAAGCATATTTGACTTTGCAGACAAAACCAGAAGACACACAGGCACTTATGATTCTACAAGAAAAAAACCCCGCATTGTATGAATTATTTACCTATACGCAAGCAACACAGAAAGAGGATATTAGTGTACTAGAAGCTTTAAGTAGTAGCAATAACCCTGTTGTTGCAGATGCAAGTAACTATGCACAAAGTGTTTTGAAGCAAAAACCAGTAGATTCCATACTTTATGAAGAAATGGCTTTATTTCAACAGGCATATCTTGAGATTAAGGCTGGTGATGTAAAGTCAGCCAAACAAAAGTTGAATCTCATTGATGAGCGCTCTCCATTGTTTATGATTGCTTCGTTACTCAAGCATTCAACAATAAAGGCAAAATAATGAAATATTTGGTTTATATTACGCTTACTGCGACCATGGTAGTGCTTTCAGCATGTAGTAGTAAACAATATTTTGAACCAGAGATGACCTATGATGCACCTACAAGTGCATACGGAGGGGTAATTGTTGATTTAAGTCGTGATGGTGCAACACTTGAAAATGGAAAATATATCGGTAAATCAGGGACAAGTAATATTACTCTTGGTGAGGGATATAGGTTTTTAAGTGAAAGTAAATATTATGTTTTAGCATCCAATGTTGAAGGTATGTTAAAGATAATTGACAAAAAAACAAATGAATCAATCCGTGAAGTTTCTTTAGGAGTTCCTATCGTGTCAGCAACAATACGAAAGGGGATAGTAGCATATATTCTTAACAATAATACTTTTGGAATTTATAATATACCTGACAATAAAAAAGTTGTTGAAAATCGTTCTGAAAGAACGTATGCTATTGACACAAGAGCAGCAAGTCCGATGTTTATCGATAATCTAGCTGTAATGCCGATGCTTGATGGTAAATTAATTATTGTAGATATAGAGAATAGTCAGAATGCTAAAGTAGTCTATCTAAGTAGTTATAAAGCATTTAACAACATTATATACTTGTCTCGTATGGGTAATACCATGGTGGCTGCGACACCGAAAAAAATCATTTCTTTAGGGGATAATGGTAAACAAGAATATCATGCAAATATTTCTGAAGTGGCAATAACAAAGGGATATGTCTATGTGTTTACAAAAGAAGGAAATATCGTAAGACTGAATAGTCATTTTGAAGTGATAGCAGAAAAGAAGTTTAAATTTGCACATTTCTCAGTAGCAACAACGTTTGACAAAAAAGTATTTGCACTCGATCAGCAAGGTTCGCTTATTGTATTGTCTGCTGATTTAAGTAAGTTTAAAATTTATGATATAGGGGAAGTGGATGCTCCAGCATTTATCACTGGAACAAAGCTCTATAAAGATGGTAAGATTATTGAATTATCAAATTTAGGTTATGAATAGTAATCTGAGTAATTTACTTGTTGCATTTGAAGAATACTTGAGCGTAACAAAAGCTTTGGACAGTTTGACTATAAGTTCTTATATCTCAGATTTAAAACAACTAGAAACACATTCTAAAAAAGTACTTACAAAATTAAGTACGACAGATGTGTTAGCTTTCCTCTCTACATTTGAAAATAAAAGAACACTTAATCGTAAGTTGTCTTCTATCAATGTGTTCTTTTATTTTTGTCACATACAAAGTTTCACCCATGAAAAGATTAAAATACCTATGGCAAAAGTACCTAAAAACCTTCCAAAATATGTGAGTAATGAGGAAATATTAGATGGTATTAATGTAATTGATAGAAGGACTGTAACAGGCTTACGTGATTATGCCTTGATACTTTTTCTGTATGCCAGTGGATGTCGGATTACTGAAGCACTTAGCGTACAACGTACGGATATAGTGGAAGGTTGGCTTAAAATCCGTTTTGCAAAAGGTGAAAAAGAGAGGGTTGTTCCTCTCGCACCAGTGGCCACAGAAGCAATGGAGCGTTACTTATCAGAACAAACACTTGCCAGCCCGTATATATGGTTAAATTATAGGGGGGAGCAACTGAGTCGGATTTCGGCGTATAAGATAGTTAAAAAATATTTGGGAGTATCTCCACATGTATTGCGACACTCTTTTGCCTCATCACTCATTATTGGTGGCGCTGATTTGCGTGTGGTGCAAGAGTTACTGGGACATGCTTCATTAGAGACGACACAAATTTATACGCATATACAGAAACAAAATCTAGCAGAAACGATGCATGCATATCATCCTTTACGATGATTTAGATAGGATAAAATGATGACAAGTATTACAATAAAATCAGTGAGAGAATAAATGGAAAATCTTAAAACTATCGTTGAGTTTTTACAAACAAAACAAATCATTTTTAAATCTTTTAAAGAAGTAAGCCCTAAAGAACTGGGAACCCGAAAAAAAGTAAGTATCTATATCGGCACAGACTTACAAGGGTATTATGCTGATATTATGTGGCTGGAAAAGAAGAGTAGGGTATTACGTAAAGAAGTAGAAGAATTGATAAAACTACATGAAAAGTTGGAAAAGTATATAGACAGCAGTATTAAAAAAAAGTACATTATTATCGTGGCACCTTTATGTTCAAAAGCAAAAGTATTGTTAGAAGAAAAAAATTGGAAAGTTTGGCACCATGTCTAACGTACTCTTGGCTGATATTGGGAATACATATTTCCATATTTATGATGGTACAAAAATTGTACACTTGAAATATACTGATGCACTAGAGAGATATAAAGATGAACGTATTTTTTATATTTCGGTTAAACATGAACTGTCAGATGAAATTAAAAACATAAAAAAATGGAAAAATATATCTTCTTTGATGCATATAGAGGGAGCGTACGATACGATGGGCATTGATAGGAAAGCACTCTGTTTAAGTCATTATAATGGGGTGTTTGTGGATGCGGGTTCTGCTATTACTGTAGATGTTGTGAAAGAAGGAAAATATATAGGAGGCTTTATATTACCAGGGCTGAAAGCATATATACAAGCCTATAAAATGATTTCTCCCGCATTAGATACAAGTTTATATCAAAATCTTAGTTTAGAGAACTTGGCAACTACAACAAAAGAGCAGATAAGCTATGGTATAATCGCGTCAATTAAAGCACTCATAGACAAACATAGTGATGGCAAAAAACTCTACTTTACTGGTGGTGATGGTGAGTTTCTTTCAAGCTTTTTTAAAGATGCTAACTATGATGAAATGTTAGTCTTTTATGGGATGCAAAAAGCTATAAATTATAAGGGTTGACATGTTAACAGTAGCACTTCCAAAAGGAAGAATAGCAGAACAGACATTAGAGATATTTGCAGAGATATTTGGTGGAGAGTTTAAATTTGAGGGTAGAGAACTCATTCTAGATATGGGTGAGTTTCGTTTTTTAAATGTACGTAATCAGGATGTACCTACTTATGTAGAACATGGTGCTGCTGATATTGGTGTGGTAGGACTGGATGTGATTACTGAAAAAGAATTAGATATCATTCAACTTCTTGATATGCAGCTAGGTAAATGTAAGGTTGCTATCGGCATTAAAAATGAAGATGAGCTAGACTGGTCACGCCCTAATATTAAAGTAGCTACAAAAATGGTTAACATTACAAAAAACTATTTTGCACAAAAAGCAGTGGGGGTAGAAGTAGTCAAACTTTATGGTTCTATCGAGCTTGCTCCACTTGTTGGACTTGCTGATGCGATTGTAGATATCGTTGAAACAGGGAATACGATGAGAGAAAATGGACTCAAGGTTGCTGAAGATATCATGGACTCTTCTGCACATCTCATAGCAAACAAAAACAGTTTTTATGCTAAGAAGACCGAAATACTTTCATTGTATGAAAAAATAAAAACTGTTGTAGAAAGAAATGCCTAAGACGTACACTATGTCTACTTCACTGGACCTTTATGCTAAAGTAGAGGATCTTCTCGGAGTAAAAGAGGCTGCGCCCCGTCTGTATGCACATTA
Source organism: Sulfurovum sp. (assembly GCA_026982075.1). Taxonomy (GTDB): domain Bacteria; phylum Campylobacterota; class Campylobacteria; order Campylobacterales; family Sulfurovaceae; genus Sulfurovum. The sequence continues at coordinate 33,556 of JALSHU010000100.1, forward strand.
TCTTTTATTTTTAAATACAATTGATTTTGAAACACTTCTTGATGTTGGGTGTGGATCTGGAGACTTTTTATTGCAGATGCAAAAAGCATTGGAGATTTCGCAGGTCAAAGGTATTGATTTAAGCCCTTTAATGGTGGCAAAGACATGTGAATACGCAATAGATGCGGAGTGTATAGACCTTTGTGACTTAGAGGGAAAATATGATGTGATTACAGCTGTATTTGACATGCTTAATTACTTAACACCTATACAATTACAATCATTTTTATTTTGTGTAAAAAATCATTTAAATGAAGGTGGTTTTTTTCTTTGTGATATCAATACTCTTTATGGATTTGAAAATGTAGCTGTGGGCTCGTTTATTGTAGATGATGAAGAGAGATTTTTAACCGTTGATAGTGACTTTGAAGAGGATGAGTATATTTCAGAATTTACGCTCTTTGAGAAAGAAAAGAATCTCTACAAAAAGTCCCAAGAAACCATAAAACAATATTATCATAGTGTGGAAGAATTGGTTAAATTGTCAGGGTTGGAATTGCTTTTAAGTGATGATGTGAATTTATATGGTTTAGAGGAAGCTGATAAAGTATTCGTGGTATTCAAGAAAGCGTAGGGTGCGCTACTAAGCGCGCCCTGCTAAAATAGTTTATGACTATCTTACGTTTTCGAAAGGATTTTCAACAACATTCTTTCTATCTACAATGTATGGTATAAGGGCTGTTTGTCTAGCTCTTTTGATAGCTACAGTGACAAGCTCTTGGTGACGTTTACAGTTACCTGTGAGTCTTCTTGGCATAATTTTAAATCTTTCACTAAGTGAAAATTTAAGACCTGCTAAGTCTTTATAGTCGATAAACTCAACTTTTTGCTCACAATATTTACAAAATCTCTTTTTAAACTTTCTTCTTTCTGCCATGGTGTTCTCCTAAAACGGTATTTCATCTTCATTGATGTCGATTTCTGGGATGTTAGATGCTTGACTTTGTTGTGGCGCAGCTTGCTGTGATGGCTTATCATAACTTGGTGTAGGTTGAGAGTATGTGTCTTGTGCAGGTGCTGCATTATATCCACTTTGTGTCTCATCCTTACTCCCTAGCATCTGTAGGTTTTCTACAGTGACTGAGTGTTTAGATCTCTTACTTCCATCTTGTGCTGTCCACTGGTCAAGTTTCAATCTTCCATCGACTAAAACTTTGCTTCCTTTACGTAAGTACTGATTTGCAATTTCAGCAGTTCTACCAAAGAAAGTGATATCTACAAAAAGAACTTCTTCTTTTTGTTCACCTGTTTGAGATTTAAATTTACGAGATGTAGCAATGGCTGTATTTCCAATAGCACTTCCACTTTGCGTATATCTAACCTCAATATCTCTTGTTAGGTTTCCTGCTAAAATTATTTTATTGTACATGTTAAGGCGCTCCTATGCTTTGATTACGCTTCTTCTTTTGTTTCTGCTTTGTTGGCAGCTTCGACAAGTTTGTTGAATTGTGCCATTTCTTTTGTGTTGGTATATTTTACTGTCAAAAACTTAATCACATCTTCATTGATTTTAAGATTTCTTTCAAGCTCATGTATAACTACACCTTTAGCCTTGTAGAAAAGAACAGTATAGTAGCCTCTATCATTTTTTTGTACAGGATACGCAAGTTTTCTCATACCCATATCGTTAGTACCGACAAGTTCAGCACCCTCTTTAGCAAGTACATCTTTCACTTTTGTGATTTGTGCAGCTATTTCTTCTTCTGTAAGTGTAGGTTTGACTACAAACAGTGTTTCATAACAATTCATATTGTTTCCTTTTGGTTTGATAGCCCATTAAAAATGCGGGTATTAGTTTTATCATACTGTAGCCCGTCCAAAAATGAGCAAGAATTTTGGAAACGATATATTATAATAATGTCTCTTAAGCACACATTAGTTAATTATACACCTATTCTTTTAGCTATTTTTTTTGATATTAATACATTCTTTTGTATCATCTATGTTAGATAAGATAAAAAAGGATTAAATGATGCATCGAAGAAATTTTTTGCGAGTATCTGCAACTTCAGTAGCTGTTTTGGCTGTGGCACCATCGCTTATCACGCAAAAACTTTATGCAGAGAATGGGAGTTTATTTCAGACATTTGAAAAGGTTCAACTTAAAGATACAGAAGGAAATGCATTAAAATCGACTACTTTGCTAACAGAAGAAAATTATGTATTTAATTATCCACATGTAGGAACTCCTGCCATTATGGTAGATTTACCATCAGCTACCCAAAAGAATATAAAGTTAAAAGCAGAAGATGGCACCGAATATATCTATACAGGTGGTGTAGGTGTAAATGGTACTATTGTGGCTTATTCAGCGATATGTCCACATCAACTTACACACCCTCAACCAGAGATGAGTATGTTTCAGTATGTTGCAGAAAAAGGCAAAACATTGGCTTATGATAAAGGAGGTGTATTTGTCTGTAGCTCACATCTTTCAGCATTTGAACCAAAGCAGGGAGGGAAGGTAGTGGGTGGCCCCGCAAATGAAGGTCTAGCTTCTATTATTTTAGAAATTGATGAAGACGATAACATTTGGGCAGTTGCGGTATTGGGTCCTGAAAAATTCCAAGCTTATTTTGATGCGTTTAAAGATGAATTTAAAAAATTCTATGGAAATAGAAGAAAAGCAAAAAAACGTGTAAAAGAAGAAGCTGTGGTAAAAACTCTAAAAAATTATTCTGTAGATATTATACAATCGTAATGTTCTTAAAGAAACATGATGCATAGTAAAATAACTATACATCATGTTTAAAATAACTTCATAATATCATCTTGATTTAACCCTGTATCCATTGGTTACTGCTTTAAGATCATTGTCTAATAATTTCAAAAAAAATAGTTAAGTCTGAACAATTTTGATACAATAATTATAACTTTATTTAATGTAAAGAAATCCGCAAAATCTAATTTTAGGAGATTGAAGTATGGCAATGGACAGAAGAGATACATTTAAATTGGCAGGTTTCGCTGCAGCTGCAGTAGCAATACCAACGATGGCAGTTGCTAGTGAAAAAAAAGCAGAAACGAAGACAAACGGTAAATCAGTAGTTATCGTGGGTGGAGGTTTTGGTGGTTTGACTATTGCAAAAGCGCTAAGAAAAAAAGACAATAGTTTAGATGTAACGGTCATTGAGAAAAAAGATATGTTTATGGCTTGTCCATTTTCAAATGCTCTACTTGGTGGACTTGATAATGTAAGTCTGGATACGTTCGTAGGGGATTTCTATCAGCCAGCTACAAAGTACGGATACAGTTTTGTGAATGCTGAAGTCACAGCGATTGACAGAAAAGCAAAAACTGTGACGACTACATCTGGAGATATTGGGTATGATATTCTTGTACTTTCTCCGGGGATTGCTTATGATTATGAAAAACAATTTCCAACATGGTCAAAAGAGAAAATTGCTCATGTATCACAAGCGTGTCCTGCAGCACTTATGCCAGGTAATGAGCATATCGCATTGAAAAGACAACTAGATAATATGGATGATGGTAATGTTATCATCGTACCACCTGCAAAAGGTAAATACAGATGTCCTCCAGCACCATATGAAAGAACAGCGATGGTTGCGAATTATATGAAAAATGAAGGTATCAAAGGTAAAGTCATTGTACTTGATACGCGTAATGGTAAATTTGCCAAAGGTAAAGCATTTAAAGAATCTTGGGAAGATTTATTCTCAGATATTATTGAGTATAAAGGTCTTACAGAAGTCACGGATGTTGATCCAGTAGCTAAGACAATCACTTATACCGAATATAAAGATGTTGATGATGAAAAAGGTGTCAGTAAAACTGAAAAATATGCAGTATGTAACCTTATCCCTATCAATAAATGTTCACCTGTGATTACCATGGCTGGTATTGAGGCAAATGGTGCAGGCTATGCAATGATGGATGGTTATAGCTTCAGATCTAAAACTGATTCAAGTGTCTATGTTATTGGTGATGCAGTCACTCATAAAATACCACCATCTGGACAAACAGCAATATGGGGTGCACATAGAGCTGCGGGACAGATTGTGGATCAATTGAACAGTAAAGTTTCTGATACGAAAGCAGGACTTCCTGCAAAAGCAGCCAATGTATGTTTCTCAATGGTAGGTGGAAAACCTGAAGAAGCAATCATGGTAACACATACATTCTCAGCCGATCCAAGCGGTGTACTAAAAGGTAAGGGAAATGTTCCTAAACCAAAAGATGGAAATGGTAAATTTAGATCCAAAGGTACTGCTAAAGCGACTAGAGAGTGGTTTGGTGGAGTTATGAGAGAAATGTTCTCTTAATCTAAATAGATAATCTTTATGATTATTTTACTCATCTTTGAAAGATGGGTGCAGTTCTGGCACGAAATGCCGATACCCTCCGTCGCTAAAGCGTAAGTGGGGCACACATACTTGATGTATGCTCCCTTACCCAAACTTTCAAATCTAAGCACAACTAATCACAAATCTTTATCTATTTTATTCTTTAGATGAAATTTCTTATTTCTAAAGATAACTCTGTAATTTTATTAACATACTATAAAGCAACACTTCTTTTTGTGTATTGGGAGCTTTTTTTATGAGTAGTTCACTTGTCAGTAAATGTTCAAATATTTTTAGTAATGATGCAGACTTCACTTTAAGTGCAAGTTGTGCTTTTTGCTCTTCTATTTGTTTGGGTAGTTTGTATCCTAAAATAGCAGCCGAGTCTACATGGCCATTGAGTTTGATATAGGCATGAAAAAGAAAGATTTGATTGACGAAGTACTGGGTAGAACGTAACAAGGAAGCTTCATCTTCTCCTATTTCAAGCAGTTTGCTAATGGTATCTGTGATAGGCTTTTTATTAAAGAGGTCTATGAGCAGTTGTTCTGTGGCTAGCGGTGCAGTAGAGTAGACAAGTCTATCTATGTCTTTGCCTGTAACTTTGGTACCGAGGATGGCGAGTTTGTCTAGTTCGTTAGCACAGAGTGCTAGGTTGTTGTTGAGTACCAGCATGAGGTGCTGTAGGGCATAGTGGTCTATGTCTAGTTGTATGGCTTGGGCTTTTTGTTGGAGTACAGCGATACCATCACGTATATTAGGCTCAAAAAATCGCACCCATACTCCACCTTTTTTGTCTGTAAAAGAAGCCTGCATAGAACGTGCATCTTTGGCCGCCCCTGCATACCCATAGATGAAGTAATTGTCAGGATTTTTGTTTGCTAGTTCTACTAAGACATCTAGCTCTTTTTTAGGTATCTTCTTCTCATGTTTCACCACCACAAGATTGGTCCCACCAAAGAGCGAGGTCTGAGACAAAAAGTTCTTGGCTTGCTCAAAATTCCACTCATCATGATAGAGTGAAAGCATCGACTCTTTGGCATTGGTTTTTTGGATGTACATATCTATGTAAAAGTCTATTAGGTAGTCATTTTCACCATAGAGTAGTACTGCTTTAGGCAAAGCTTGTTTAAGGCGTTGGTCAAATTCTCTTTGGTACATTACAACTCCATCTCTTCTTTGCTCAGCTTCTCCACCATCTCCGTCATAATGACAGCCTGAGCGATATTCACTTCACTTATCTTCACACGTATTTTATCAAATAGCATAACATTGTCACCATGTAGATTGACCGTAATTCCTTTGATGTCTCCAAGCAGTACAGCTTTTGCAGCTTCACCAGCTTCTATGACTTCTGCATCGAAGACTTCACCTAAGTGTTGCTCTGCCCAACGTGCGAATTTACGGTCTCTGAAGTCCCATTCACATTTGGTGGCTTCGCGTTCTAGCTCTGAGACTCTGGCACAAAGAGGCTCTATGTTTCTAAGTAGGTATGAGGCTTCTTCTTCATCGTCACGTAGTTGTGTTTTGATGAGCCTATGCAAGATGAGGTCAGAGTATCTACGTATAGGTGAGGTAAAGTGGCTGTAGTGACTAAAGCCTAGGCCAAAGTGTCCTACGTTGTGTGCATTGTATTGGGCTTGGCGAAGAGACTTGATGACCATGGCATCTACCTCTGAGGCTAAGCCCATTTTGTCTGCCTCTTTTTGGATGGCACGTATGAGAGAGGGGCTATCTTCATACTCTTCTACATACAGACCTATGGCTGCAAGCTCGGTAAGCAGTTGCTCTATACGGCTAAGCTGTGGTGGCTCGTGGATACGGAATATGCCATCTCCTTCACCTTCAAATCGTTTCGCTGAAGCTTGGTTGGCTAGGAGCATACACTCTTCTATGAGAGAGTGCGATGGTGTGCCTGTCTCTATCTTTGTAGACTTAAGTAGATAATCAGCATCTAGGGCTACTTTAGTCTCTTCACTTCTAAAGTCAAAACCATTTTGTAGACGCGCTTTACGTAGACGTTTAGTAATCTCATAGAGTGGTAGCAGATAGTTTAGTATCTCTTTTACTTTGCCTGTAGCTTGGTTGCCCTTGTTGTCTATTATCTTGTCTATGTCATCGTAGTTAAAACGGTGTTTAGAGTGGATGATAGCTTCAAAGAACTCCTCCTTGATAGGTTTGAGTGTGGCTCTGTCTAGCTCTATTTTAGCGACAAAAGCAAGCCTGTCTACTTTGGGTTTGAGTGAACAGATGTTTTCGCTCAGTTCACGTGGGAGCATAGGAAACGACTTGTGCGGTAGGTAGGTGGTAAAGCCTCTTTTTTTTGCCTCTTTGTCTATGGCTGTGAAGTAGGGTACATAGTGGCTTACATCAGCTATGGCAACGTAGAGTGTATGTGCTTCCATGTCAAAATAGATAGCATCATCAAAGTCTTTTGCTGTCACAGGGTCAATGGTACAAAAGTCAAGATGGGTGAGGTCTACTCTATCTGGGTGTTCTGCTTTTGTCACAATATCTTCTACCTCAAGTGCTTGGGTAACACACTCTTGTGGGAAGGCATCTTCACGGTTATAGAGGGCTAAAGAGATTTTTTCATCTACTTTAGGGTCTGCAAGGTGTCCAAAGACTTCCAAGACCTTGTCATCGTCTATATCTACTTTCAGTACGGTACCTAGCTTAAAGGCTTTTAAGTCCATACCCTCCATAACAGCGTGCGTAGGTTCTCCTGTACGGATGTTGAGTATGCTAAAATTACCTTGCTCATCACGGTGGGTGTAAGCGATGGTAAAGAGATGGGATTTAGATATGACAAGTTTTACTATGCCACTGGCTCTTCCACGTCTTGCAATCACACGTTTAGCCACGACCACGTCACCATGTTTTGCACCCCATAAATGATCGGGTTCTACCAAGAGGTCTTTTTGT
>JALSHU010000101.1 GCA_026982075.1 Sulfurovum sp.
AAAATGGCAAAAGAACACTATTTCGATATCACGGCAAAACTTGACATGATGGAAATGAAAAACGCAGTGATTATGGCAGAAAAAGAAGTAGCGACACGCTTTGACTTTAAGGGTATTACAGCAGAGATAAACTTAAACGAAGCAGGGAAAACACTCTCTCTTAGCTCGTCTACAGACTCTAAGATAGATGCACTAAAAGACATACTCATCTCTAAGCTCATCAAGCGTAACATTGCTGGGAAGTCACTAGAAGAGGTGAAAACTGAGGGTATATCTGGCGGTAATACCAAAGTCATTTACCGCATAGTAGACACTATAGATAAAGACGAAGCCAAGCAGATAGTCAAAGCCATAAAAGCGATGAAAGTGAAAGTGACTCCGTCTATACAAGGTGATGAAGTACGAGTATCTGGGAAGAAAATAGATGATTTACAAGCCGTGATGGCTGAAGTGAAGAAGTTAGATTTGAAAGCACCGTTGGTGTTTGGAAATTTTAAATAATAGTTTGATTCCTGAATTGCTATTTTGGGGTATTTTAACGTGACTAATCACGTGAGCTTTCTGCTGAAGAAAACTCAGTGTTAGCGAAGCAAAGATGAACTTTGTTCATTTTGCATTCTATTTAACTACAGTGTCCACCACCACAGCAACCACCTGAAGCTTGCGCTTGTTGAGGTACTCTCATAGCGATGGCAAAATCATCACCATTTTCACTAAGCTCAAAACCATGTTTCCCGCAGAACTCTTCATTCATATGTTTTACGATACTTTGTGCTTTTATCATTGCATCATCTTTATTTTCAAATGAGACATTGTTTACTAGGTCACTTTTTTTGAAACATCCACATTCTTGGGCTATATTTATTGTTGCCATTGTAATCCTTTAGATATAATTTTGTTTGATAATAGCTAGAGATACTTAAATAAACTTTAGTTTAAAAATAATTAGGACATATTTACTCTTATTCTTTTATAAATGCATAGAAAATATTGACAATTTGACATATTTTACCGACCTTCTTATTTTATATCCTATACTGACAATGACAAAGGAGTAGTGATGAGGGAACTTCCCAAAATTTTTGGTGACAAAAGTGAAAACCTGGCTACACGATTCTTAGAGCAAGAAGGCTTTATGATTCTTGAACGCAATTATTTTGCAAGAAAACTAGGGGAGATAGATATTATCGCCCAACATAAAGAGACATTACATTTTATAGAAGTGAAGTCTGGACGTGCAAATTTTGACCCTGTATATAACATTACACCTGCAAAGTTACGTAAAGTGATTAATTCAGCACACTACTATATGAAAACAAAAAGAGTTGATATGGCATTTTCTATAGATGCTTTGATTGTTCGTGGGGATGAGGTAGAATTTATAGAGAATGTTACGCTATAATCTTTGACAATATTTTTTCAAAGATGGCTAGATGAAACTTACCGAGACACAAATAGAACAATTTAATATAAATGGCTTTCTTGTATTGTCGCAATTTGCAGATACCCAACTGTGCAACATGATTAAAGACATCGCCCTTATGCATCTTAAACATAAAATCCCTCCTATTGAAACAGAATATGAATATTTTGGTAAAAATAAAGAAGAAAGAAAAAAGATTTCAGATGCAAAGAGTGAGCAAAAAGAAGAACGTTTAACAGTAAGACGACTCAGGCAGGTGTATCATCGTGATATTGTGTTTAAACAGTGGATGGAAAATGAAACAATACGTCCGATTTTAAAACAACTGTTGGGAGAAGACCCTACGATTACTATTGCACATCATAATTCTATTATGACCAAAATGCCACACACATCTACAGTGACATCTTGGCATCAGGATTTCCGTTATTGGAATTTTGAAAATGACAATCTGGTAAGTGTCTGGTTGGCGTTGGACACAGAAAATGATAAAAATGGTGTGTTGGAGTTTATACCAGGAAGTCATAAAATGACATTTGAGGCATCTCAGTTTGATGACAAAGAGTATTTTTCAGAGGCATATGCAGTCAATCAAAATATTATTGAGACAAAAGTGTGTTACCCTCTTGAAAAGGGCGATGTTGTATTGTTCCACTGTAAACTTTTACATCGTGCCAACAAAAACAGTACAGATGCGCCCAAAATATCTTTTGTCTATACTGTCAAAGGCTGTAGCAATCAAACAATTGCGAATACACGGTCTTCTGCCTATCCCGAGATAGCATTACACAGTAATCCTACATAATACATGTAGCGTTTTATGTTTTTAAACACAAAATAGTTGATAAAATAAAAAAGATAAGTTGTAACAATAATTCTATTATAGAATTTATTGTATAATGTAGAAATAAACATTTAAAAAGGAATAAATATGGCAAAATATGTAGATTTAACACAAGAAAATTTTGATGCAACAATCGCAGAAGGTGTAACAATGGTAGACTTTTGGGCTCCATGGTGTGGACCTTGTAGAATGATAGCTCCAGTGATTGAAGAATTGGCTGAAGATTTTGATGGAAAAGCAACTATCTGTAAAGTAAACACAGATGAGCAACAAGAGATTGCTACAAAATATGGTATCAGATCAATCCCTGCTATTCTTTTCTTTAAAGATGGTGAGATGGTAGATCAAATGGTTGGTGCAGCTTCTAAAGATGCATTTGCAGAAAAAATTAACGGACTACTCTAAGCAGTTTATTTAAAAGAGGGGCTTCCTCCTCTTTACTACACCTCTTTTACACTTTTATTTAGATACAATCACATAAAATTTTTAACCAAGTATTTTCACTGTATAATAAGTACTATTTGATTAAAAATTTATTTTTTAAGGAATGGTTGATGTTGGATTGTGCGATTATCGGTGGAGGTCCTGCGGGACTTACAGCAGGACTTTATACCACACGTGGTGGACTTCAGAATGTTACCCTGTTTGAAATGGGAGTACCTGGTGGACAAATCACAAAAAGTTCAGAGATAGAAAATTATCCTGGGTTTTTTGATAGCAGTAAAACAGGTTTAGACTTCATGGATACATGGCAGAAACAGTGTTTTCATTTTGGCTTAAAGCATGAGATGAAAAAAGTAGAATCGGTGCAAAAAACAGGTGAGTATTTCACTATTACACTCGAAGGTGGAGAGACTGTAGAAGCGAAAACAACGATAGTTTGTACAGGTGCAGTGCCAAGACGTGCTGGGTTTAAAGGTGAGGATGAATTTTTTGGTAGAGGTGTGAGTACTTGTGCTACATGTGATGGATTTTTTTATAAAGATAAACCAGTCACTGTTTTGGGCGGAGGAGATACTGCACTGGAAGAAGCTTTTTTTCTTTCAAATATTTGCTCTGATGTATATGTGGTACATAGAAGAGATGCCTTTAGAGCAGCGCCTCCTACACTAGATAGAGCTATCAGAAAAGAGAACATTCACTTTATCACTGATTCTGTCATAGAGAATGCTATGGGTGATGCTATGGGTTTAACAGGTGTAGACATACGAAATTTAAAAACAGATGAAATCACACATATGGACAATACAGGACTTTTTGTTTTTGTAGGTCAAGATATAAAAAATGATGTGCTTAAGGATGAACAAGGTAATTTTATTTGTAAGATGAGTGATTTGGAACAAGTGATTGTGGATTTAAAGATGCATACATCAGTAGAGGGTTTATTTGTTGCAGGGGATTTACGTATAGATGCACCTAAACAAGTAGTCTCAGCAGCAGGAGATGGGTCGATAGCGGCATTACAAGTTATTTCATATATTCAGGAGCAACAATAATGATAAAAGTAGGAATTGTAGGTAGTACAGGAAGAATGGGTGAACACCTTATCAATAATGTTTTAGAGAATGAGGATTTCACACTTAGTGCCTTACATGTCTTTGATGAACTAAAGATATCTGTACCAGAAGATGTATTGATTACAAACAGTATGAAAGCAATGCTCGAAGTATGTGAAGTGGTGATAGACTTTTCTGCACCTGTTGCAACTGAAGAATTGTGTGAAGAAGCTTTAAAAAATCCTACGGCACTTGTGATAGCAACAACAGGATTTACTACACACCAGCAAAATCTTTTAACAGAGGCTTCTCAGGAAATGCCTGTACTGTATTCTTCAAATATGTCAGCAGGGATTGCACTTTTAAAACAATTGGTGGAAAAAGTTTCAGCCACACTTCAAGATTTTGATATAGAAATTGTTGAACAACATCATAAACATAAAGTGGATGCGCCAAGTGGTACAGCACTTACTTTAGGCGAGTTTGCAGCAAAAGGTCGTGGCTTGGATTTGGATGCGGTACGTGTTAGTGGTAGAGATGGTCAAATAGGTGCTAGAACCAAAGATGAGATAGCTGTCATGGCACTTCGTGGTGGAGACATCGTAGGACGTCATACAGTGGGCTTTTATAATGATGGTGAGTTTCTAGAACTAAATCATACAGCAACATCACGGGAAACATTTTCAAAAGGTGCTATTAGAGCAGCAAAGTGGTTGGTCAACCAAAAGAGTGGGTTATACTCGATTAATGACTGTTTAGGAATATAAAATGTGTGCAATAGTCGGTGTATTTGGTGCAAAAAAAGCTTCAACAGTAGCATATTATTCTCTTTTTTCTATGCAACATCGTGGTCAAGAAGCCACTGGTATTTCGGTGGCAAATGGAGAAAAAATTGCTATCTATAAAAAAAGAGGTATGGTAGCAGATGTTTTTTCACAAGAGACACTAGACAAACTTGAAGGTTTCTGTGCAGTAGGACATAACCGTTACTCTACCGCGGGATCAGAATCTGCAGGAGATGCACAACCAGTATTTGCGAAATATAAATTAGGAGAAATCTCCGTTGTACACAATGGGAACTTGATTAATAAACTTGAAGTACGTCAGGCACTGATCGATAAAGGGGCTATCTTCCAAACTGATATGGATACAGAAAATATTATACACCTGATAGCAAAATCTGATAAAGATGCTTTGGAAGATCGTATAAAAGATATGCTGAGTAAGATTGAAGGTGCATACTGTTTGGCAATTCAAAGTCGTAAAAAGATGTTTGTCATCCGTGATAGATTTGGTATTCGTCCATTGAGTTTGGGAAAACTCAAGGATGGCGGTTATATTGTTGCTTCTGAGACCTGTGCTTTTGAACTTGTTGGTGCTGAATACATACGTGATGTAGAACCTGGAGAGATGCTTATTTTTGAAGAAGGGAAAGAGCCACAATCGCAAATGGTATTTGACAATGTTGACTTTCATCCCTGTGCCTTCGAATATATTTACTTTGCACGACCAGATAGTATCATCGATGGTAAGAATGTTTATGAAATGCGTTTAAAAATGGGTAAAAGGCTTGCTCAAGAGACACCAGCGAAGATTGATCTAGTGCTGCCTGTACCAGACTCGGGAGTGGCAGCAGCTCGTGGGTATGCTGAGGGCTTAGGTGTACCATTTGAAATGGGAATTGTACGTAACCACTATGTTGGACGTACTTTTATTGAGCCAACACAAGAGATACGTGATTTAAAAGTAAAACTCAAACTTTCTCCTATTAGACATTTGATAGAAGGTAAAAGTGTTGCAATTATTGACGACTCATTAGTACGAGGAACAACCTCTAAGCAGATAGTACGTATGCTTAAAGATGCAGGAGCAAAAGAGGTACATATGCGTATCGCAGCTCCTGAAATAAAGTTTCCTTGTCGCTATGGGATAGATACACCAACAAAAGATGAGTTGATTTCAACTAAATACACGCCTGAAGAGATAGCAGCCAATATGGGTGCAGATTCACTTGGTTTTTTGTCTATTGAAGGATTAAAAGAATCTCTGGGTACGGAGAGAAATTATTCACTTGTAAGTTTTGATGGAAAGTATTTTGCAGGAGGTAATGCACAGAGCCCAGGTTGTGCTGGTGGCTGCTAAGTTTAGAATAATGATTTTAACTTAGATAAGAAAGCATTATTTTATCCTTCCCTCTTTTTCTACTATCCCAGACATTCCAAACCTGCTAGCTAACTCTTGTTTGACTCTGTCTGGGGAGATATCACGGTACCCTAGACCTACCAATGTGTGGTAGAGTAAATCCGCAGACTCATAGATGACTTGTTCATCACTCTCCTCATCTATCGCTACACACACTTCATCTGCCTCTTCACGTATTTTACTAAGCATAAGATCTTTATCATCAAGGAGTCTTTTTGTCCATGATTTTTGTTCTTTGGGAGCATCTTTACGCTCAAGTATCGTATGATAGAGTGTATCTACTACACCATAGATAGTCTCTGTATCTATTTCTTTTTCCAAGATGATTGTATCTTTCAGAACAGAGGTGAAAAAACAACTTTTAGTCCCTGTATGACATGCTACACCATTTTGTTTTATTTTGAGTATGAGAGTATCAGCGTCACAGTCTAAAAGAATATCTTGTATTTCTTGAGTATGCGAGGAACTTTCACCTTTTTTCCATATGCGTTGTTTACTACGGCTGAAGTAATGGGCAAATCCGGTAGAGAGGGTAAGTTTGTAAGCTTCTTCATTCATATATGCCAACATAAGTACTTCAGAAGTTTCATTGTCTTGAGCTATAGCAGGGATAAGTGGGTTTTTCTTCCAGTTTATGGTCATCATTTACTCCATTGTTTGGATTCTATTTTCCCCAACCTGATAGGATAATTTGAGTTAGGAGTATATAGATTAGGTATATATCCTCGGGTGTTAGACCCAAAGGATGATATTGATATATTTAAGTTTGTATTATTGGTCTGCTGTGATTGTCGCAGCTTTTTGTCCTCTTCCTTTGGAATCTACCCAGATATTAGGTACTGCACCACCAGGGGTAAGGAAGATTTGTGCATCTCTGTTCACTTTAAGCGCCTCATTGAATTTTCCTTGCGTTTTGATTTGCTCAAGTTGGAGAAGTTCTGCCGTCAATGAACTTGAGATAAGCATATTGGCTTTGGCTTGCTCTTCAGCTTCAATACGAATCTTATCTGCTTCACCTTGTGCTTCAATACGGTTTCTTTCTGCCTCACCTTTTGCAACTTCAGCAGCTCTTTGTGCTTGCTGTTTTGCTTTCTCTTTTTCTTGTTCTGCGATGGTCACTTCTTGTTTTGCTATTTGAACCCTTTCTATTTGATCTTTAATCTTTGGAGGAAGGTTAATGGTTCTAAGTTCAACAGATGTCAATACCACTGGCTGGTTGGGAAGTTCATCTACACTTGCTTTGACTTTTGTTTCTATGGCTGATGCGATTTCATTACGCATTTCAGGCAGTTGTTCTGCTGTGTATTGCCCAACCACATCACGTACGACTTCTCTAACTTTTGAATTTATAATTTTTTCTTCCCAACTCGAACCCCATTTTTCAATGGTCGCAGGAGCTGATTCCGCTTTAAGGCGGTATTGCACAGCAATGTCAATGTTGACAGTAAGACCTCTTTTATCAAGTACAGAAATGGCAGGATTTCTTCGTAGCCCACCTTCAAAACCTCTATATGTGTCACCCAGTGCACCTGTGCTTACATTTGAGTAGGTGATGAGTCTGATACGCGTATTGACAGGAATAATCTTTTGTAAAACAGGAATGTAGAAATGAAGTCCTGCAGGAAGAGCTTCTTGTTCAAATTTACCTGTATTGACTTTGATTCCCACTTCACCTGAATTAATGATGGCAAAAGGTTTAAATACAAAAATTGCAAAACCAATAGCCAAAAGAATTACTATCCAAGGTGCCCCTTTACCCATACCATTGAGTGGATTGTTGAAACTGTTACCCCCGCCACTGTTATTGTTGTTATTGCCTGAGTTGTTATTACTTGGTTTTTTCTTTTTAAAATAGTCATTCATGTCTGCTGGCATAAATACTCCTTAGTTTATATATGTTAAATGTTGGATGTAGTCAGGATTTTTCCCTGCAACGACATCAAAATAGGCTGTTTGTAATCTTTCAGTGATAGGGCCTCTTGAACCTGCACCAATCATACGTGCATCTACATCTCGAATAGGTGTGACCTCTGCAGCCGTTCCAGTAAGGAAACATTCATCACAAATGTATACTTCTTCCCTTGTTATCCGTCTTCTTTCTACTGGTATCCCCATGTCTTTTGCCAGGTCAATGATGGTTGCTTGCGTGATAGACTTAAGTGAATTATCATTAGGTGGAGAGATTAACACACCATCTTGCACCATGAAAAAACAAGCACCTGATGCTTCAGCTATATAGCCTTGGTCATCACGTAACAAGGCTTCATCATACCCACACTCTACCGCTTCATATTTAGCCATTTGAGAGTTTAAGTAATTGGCTACAGCTTTTGCTTTTCCCATGGTAGAGGTATTGGATGCTCTTGCGACAGAGGATATCTTTAAACGAATTCCTTTTTGTAGACCTTCCTCACCTAAGTACGCACCCCATTTCCATGCAGCTATTGAGACTTGAACGGGAGCATCTTTATGGTAGATACCCATGACTCCATACCCCAAATAAACAAGTGGACGTAAATACGCACCTTCAAACAGTTCATTTTCTTGTAGTAATTTAACTTGGGCATCTTTTAGTTCTTTAAGGGTAAAAGGTACATCCATCAGTGTCATTTTTGCTGAATCTAAAAGTCTTTTTGTGTGTTCATGTAATTTAAAAAT
>JALSHU010000102.1 GCA_026982075.1 Sulfurovum sp.
TACGATCCATTGTTGTAGATAAACAACATGAAAATGGTGCCTATGGTCTTATCACTTTTAAAAATATTTTACAAAGTATTGTAGCAGAAGATGGTGACATAGATTTGTTAAATGTATATGATATTGCCGCTATCCCTGCTTTTTCAGTCTCGTCGCAACTAGATGTCAAGTATGCTGCAAAAATGATGGTAAACTCAAGTATCAAACGTCTTCTTGTGATTGACAACAATGAACTCTTAGGTATACTCACGATGTCAGATATCATTGGTATCTTGATGAATAGTGTCGAATAATACTATCTTAGTATCGTATTATTTTCAGCCTTGCTTGAGAAACGTCCTTTTGAGGGGAACGTCAGTTTAAATGTACTCCCCTCTCCTACTTTGGAATCTAACCCCAACTTTATTTTATACTTTTTACAAATAGAAAAAACGATACTTAACCCTATACCAAAGCCTCCTCTCTCATCATTGGCACGGTAGTACCTTTTAAAAATATCTTCTTGTATCTTCTTATCAATACCTATGCCAGTATCTTTTACCTGTAACACATTGTTTTCTAAACGAATAAAAATTGTATCCCCTACGTTAGAATACTTTATTGCATTTGAGATTAGATTGTCTATGAGTCTATACACAGACCGTTGAGGCATATAAATTTTTGTAGCCTCCAACTCCAAAACTACTTTTAGCTTTTTTGAATCCACAAGTTCTTTTATAAATCCTACTCTCTCTTGAATAATTTCAGCCAAACATAAATCTTCCGAAGGCTCAACACCACCCTCAAGTCTATATGTAAGAGAACCATACATTGTACTCAAACGTTTAGCACTGGCTTCAAGTCGTTTCATTTTTTTTGGTTCAACATCTTTCAAAGACTGTATCGTCATTAAAATAGCTGATATGGGGGTATTAAGTTCATGTGTTGTATCTGAAATAAATTTATCCAGTGACTCGATCTGTTCATGTACAGGTTTTAAAAAAAGTTTTCCTAAAAAATAACCTACTATACCCATAAGAATGAATGAGAAAATTAAATATCCTAAAATCTTCATACGTAAGTCATCTAATGATTTTGCCAAATCATTTTCTTTTAATACCACATAACGTACATCCAAAGGTTCATCTTCATCTTCAGTCACTGTATAACATTGTGTATTCTCTTCATAAAAATCTGTATCAAATCTTTTAACATGTTCTATTTCCGTATATAGAGCTGTCTTTTCCTTACTATAGTACCCTGCTTTAAATCGACAATGCTTTAACTCTTTTAAAAATTTTGTTTTATCAAATTGTCTCAATGTATTTTCTTCATTTTTCATCGCACGCATAGCGATTTGTGAGCTGAGCATTCGTGCTTGGTACATCATTTCAAATTTCATAGCACTTCGCATTGCAACACGGTTATTTTCAAAAAATAAATACCCTATGATGCTAAGAAGTATGAATACCGATGTAAGATAAAGCGCTAAAAACCTAAAAAGAGATCTACGCTCATACGATGTTAAAACGATAACCTTCTCCTTTTATATTGTCAAAATAATCTTTTTCAAACATTTTTCTTAAATTTTTTATATATGTTCGAATAGTCGCATGTGTCGGTACATGCTCATCATTCCATACATTTTCTATCATCTCATCACATGAAATAATTTTTCCTGCATTACGTACAAAATATTCTAACACTTGTGCTTCTTTCTGTCTCATTTCTATTATCTTGTCTCCCACCCATACCTGATGTAGTTTTGGAATAAACTTCAACCCATCAAATTCAATCTCTTCTTGAAGTCTATAGAGTCTTACTATATGCTCTATACGTGCATGCAACTCTTCTAATTCAAAAGGTTTACGTAGATAATCATCTGCACCTATTTCAAATCCTTTTTTGAGGTCGGATACTCCTGCAAGGGATGTGATATAAATAGTCGGTGTAGTATTACCTATTTCGCGTAAATATGTAAGTATTTCAAAACCATCTATACTTGGTACATTGACATCAAGTAGTAGCATATCAAATGAGTGTGTGCCAATGGCATTCAAGGCTTTTTCACCGTCATAATAGCACTCTACAGTATAACCCTTCTCTAATAGAAACTCTTCTATAATTTCTTGTAGTATCACGTCATCTTCAAGCAATAATATTTTCATTTTTAGCCTTACATATAAAATCAATAACATTATTTTAACATACTCTTTGTGTAGGGAAGTACACAAAGAATTTATGCTATAATCCTACCTATGAAAAAATTAACACTATTCTCAATTATAACTTTGGTTTTCTTGTCGGGATGTACACAAATAGTAACAGCCCCTATTTCAATAGCTGGTTCGGCAGTAGGTGCAACAATTGATGTTGCTGGAAGTGCAGTAGGTGCCGTAACACCTGGAGATTAGTATTCTAAATAAAATGGATTTATTTCTATTTAGAAACTTTTTGCATTATTAAATTCAACGATTTCACTCTCTACCATACCATCAATCATTCGCACATAAAGGTCGTTAATGAGGTTTGGAGAAAGGTCTAGTGAAATAGCCTGTGCTCTTACCTTTGAAATCACATCAGAAATTCTATCTTCTGCTTTTACCTCTTCAACACTTGTCTTAAAGTGTGCTATCTGCTTAATATAATCATTTCTTAAAGCAATAAGTTCAACTATTTTTTTATCAACAGCATCTATCTCATTTCTTGCTTCGTCCAATGTTGTACATTCTTTTATTTCCATGCATGATTCCTTCAATAATGATATGGTTCATATTATAACCTAAAAAACGACCCTTTATACTCTTTAGATATAATAATTTAATGAAATTTTTACACTATCTCTGCATTTCCAGTATCTTTCTTGTGTTCATAAACCCCATACATGCGCAGGAGGATAACAATCTTACACAAAATCAAGATTGGATTGTACTTCCTTTTGCGTTTTCAACAGAATCTACAGGTACCGCAGGAGGGTTTGGTGTGATAAAACAAGGATTATTCCAATCCCAAACTACTCTCGTAGCCTCTGTTTTTGCTGGTTTACCTGAAGATATTGTAAGTAATGGAGAAGAAAAAGAAGCCAGCTTTAGAGGAGCTTTCTTTTATTTTTCCAACTATAGACTACCTTATACAGACAGAACATTTTTTTCAATCCTTGGGCTCAAAAGTTATTTTCCAAATACCAGATACTATTTTGATGGGTCCAATAATTCTAGTCAATCTTCAGTCTTCTATACCTCAGGTGATTCCAACTTTGTCAATACAACATTTACTTATGTATTGCCTATTGGCGAAGGTTTAAATAACCCATTGGGTATTTATAGTCTTGACCATGGTCTATGTAGGGAACGAGAAGGCTGTGGGGGAGATACCCCGTTAATCACCGGGCGTACTTCCATCGGCTTAAAAACTTTTTACCAATATGATACTTTTGAAAACTCACCGCAGCAGATTGTACCTTCATGGGACACAAACGGGTTAAGACTTTTTCTTACCCATGACAATACAGACTTTAACCTAAATCCTTCTAGAGGATACTATTTTGAGTTACAATACTCTAAAGATTTTTCTTGGGGAGACTCCTTACAAAGCTGGGATTTTTTAGAGTTTAAATATAATCATTATACTAATCTTGAAACTTTTTCATTTACCAAACAAAATGTACTTGCATTTAGTATATGGACAGGCTATTCATTTTCATGGGATAACACTCAAGAAATTTCTCCTGGTATCAACGCACATCGTCCCCCAACATGGGAGGGGGCAAGACTTGGTGGTTTTTTTAAAATGAGAGGTTATGATAATAATCGTTTCTCAGATAAAGCAGTATTTTATGCAACTGCCGAATACCGTGCAGTACTTGACTATAATCCTCTAAGAGACAACTCTTTTGTACCTGTTTCTGTTGATTGGTTTCAAGTTGTAGCTTTTGTAGAAGCAGGAAGGGTCCATGATCAATATAATGTAAATCTTTTGAGTGATATGAAATATGATGCGGGGGTAAGTTTACGTGCGATGGTAGCACAACTACCTATACGTCTAGATGTAGCTTATGGAAGCGAAGGCATCAATGCATGGATAATGATAAACCAGCCTTTTGACTTTTAAAGCTCAAATTTTAATTTCTATGGTAAGGGATATTTCCCTTACCATACTGTGCCAAAGTTTTACTCTACTTCTGCATCGATAACATCATCATCGTCTGCTTTTTTAGCTTCTGGCTTTGCATCACCTTGTTCTTTTGCATACATTGCTTCTGCTAGTTTATGACTTTTTTCAGTCAATACTTTTACTTTTTCTTCGATTTGTTCTTTTGTTGCAGAGTCATCTTTCAATGTCTCTTCCAAGTCAGTGATAGCAGCTTCAATACCTTCTTTTTCTGTGGCATCGAAGTTTTCACCAAGGTCAGTAAGTGACTTACGTGTTTGGTGAACCAATGCATCAGCTTGGTTTCTAGCTTCCACTACTTCTTTTCTTTTTTCATCTTCTGCTTTGTTCGCTTCAGCATCTTGTACCATTTTTTCGATCTCTTCATCTGAAAGCCCGCTCGAACCAGTAATCTTAATCTCTTGAGATTTACCTGTACCTTTATCTACAGCAGATACTGTCAAGATACCATTAGCATCGATATCGAATGTTACTTCAATTTGTGGTACGCCACGTGGTGCTGCCGGGATGTCTCTGAGTTCAAACATACCTAATGACTTATTGTCTTTAGAGAACTCTCTTTCACCTTGAAGTACATGGATACTTACTGCTGGTTGGTTGTCTTCTGCTGTTGAGAACACTTGTGACTTTTTCGCAGGAATCGTTGTTCCTTTTTCGATGACTTTTGTAGTCACCCCACCTAAAGTCTCAATACCAAGAGAAAGAGGAGTCACATCTAGTAAAAGTACATCTTTCACATCACCTGCAAGTACACCACCCTGTATTGCCGCACCAAGTGCAACAACCTCATCTGGGTTTACAGACTTGTTAAGCTCTTTCCCGAAGAATTTTTTCATCTCTTCTTGTACCAATGGGATTCTAGTAGAACCACCAACCATGACGATTTCATTAATATCAGACTTAGAAAGCCCTGCATCTTTAAGTACTGATTCAACTGTTTTAATAGTAGATGCTACCAAGTCACCAATGAGTGATTCAAATTTTGCTCTAGTGATTTTAGTCACTAAGTGTTTTGGTCCAGAAGCATCTGCTGTGATAAACGGTAAGTTGATTTCAGTCTCAGTAGAGCTAGAAAGTTCTTTTTTCGCTGTCTCAGCTGCATCTTTAACACGCTGAAGTGCCATTACATCTGCTTTTACATCGATGCCTGTTTCATTTTTAAACTCTTCAGCTACAAAATCAATAATTCTGTTATCAAAGTCATCACCACCAAGGAATGCATCTCCACCTGTAGCCATAACTTCAACCACACCATCACCTGTCTCAAGTGCAGTAACGTCAAATGTACCACCACCTAAATCGTAAACAACGATTTGCTCTGACTCTTTTTTATCAAGACCATACGCAAGTGCCGCTGATGTTGGCTCATTGATGATTCTCAGTACATTAAGACCAGCAATCGTTCCTGCTTCTTTTGTCGCTTTTCTCTGTGCATCATTGAAGTATGCAGGTACGGTAATTACCGCATCTGTTACTGTCTCACCAAGATATGCTTCTGCATCTTCTTTCATTTTAATGAGTACTTTTGCAGAAATCTCTTGAGGTGTATAGGTTTTACCGCCCACTTCAATAGCACAAGCACCTGAACGATCTATAATATGGTAAGGAAGCTTCTCTTGTGCTTCTTTAGCCTTATCTTCACTCATCATAAGACCCATAATTCTCTTAATCGAGTAAATCGTCTTCTCTGGGTTTGTGATTGCTTGTCTTTTTGCAGACTCACCTACAAGTATTTCACCCTTATCTGTAAATGCAACGATAGAAGGTGTTGTATTTTTACCCTCTTTGTTTGCAATAATCTTTGCTTCACCATTTTCAAACACTGCCATTGCAGAGTTTGTTGTTCCTAAATCTATTCCTAATACTTTTGCCATATTATTATCCTTTGGAGTTAAATTGTTTATCTGTGTGTATTATACACTACATTTTACCCGATCAATTGCAACTTTAGTTGCATTGACTCAAGTTTTAAAATAAATAAGTACATAAACTTATTTTTTACAAGTGCTATCAGCCTCGCTATATACTCGGTTTCGCATTGAAATAGCGTGACATTTAGTCACACTATTTACAAGTGCTCACCATAGCAGGACGTAAAATACGATCCTTAATGGTATACCCTTTTTGCATCACTTGTACTACATCACCCTCATTGTGTTCATCACTTTCGACTTGCATAATGGCTTGATGTACTTCTGGATCAAATGCACCAGAACAGTCTACCTCTTTGATATGGTTCTTTTCCAATATCTTTTTGAGTTGCTCATACGTAAGGTTCACACCCTCTTTCATCTGTGCGAGTACTTCAGAAGTATTTTCTTCATCTGCACTTTCTATAGAAGCTAACGCATTTTCAAATGAATCTATTACGGCTAAAATATCTTTAGCAAAACTCTCATTTGCATAAGAGACAGCATTCATCTTGTCTTTCTCTAAACGCCGTTTAGAGTTTTCAAAGTCTGCGTGTGCTCTTAAGTATTTATCTTTATACTCGGCAGCTTCAGCCAATGCTGCCTCTAGAGGATCAACTTCAACCGTCTCGTCTTCATTGACTTCACTTTCTGTTTGTTCCTGCTCTTCAGCCTGAGATTCTTCAAGGTTTTCTTGTTCTTCTTGACTCATAATCAGACCTCCTTTATCTTTTAATAGTGCATCAATATTTAAATGCTTAAAAGAATTATACAACATTGAGCTTATCTTTGTCAAGTATTAGTTTAGCGTATATGACTAAACTATAAAAATATCCTAAATTGAAATTTCAATACACTATTTATTTATGTTATACTATTACACAGTAAGGCTTACTCTAAGCAATAGGGAGGCACAGAAAGTTGCATAAATTATTAAAATATCAACTAGATGCATTATCGATAAAAAAAGATACATTAAGCATACCAAATCATCAACTTAAAAAACTCTTTCAGATTATTTCTACAACCTATCATAAACATATTACTGACAACCCTATGCCTCATTCAAATACACTTATGCAAACTGTATTTCAAGAAGCTACAGAAGGAATCATCATTGAGGATGCTAAAAGATATGTTATCCAGATTAATGATGCAATGGAGAAAATTTTAGGTATACCAAAAGCACAATTGATTGGAAAACGCTCAAACTATTTATCAGATATGATTTCACTAGAAACACAAGAGAGTATCTATACGGCAATGCTAAACAAAGGTTCATGGCAGGGAGAGGTAGAAATCCATCCAGATAATTCAAAGACTATACAAGGATGGCTTACCCTTGATGCCATCATGGATAATAAGGGTAAACTTCAATATGTATTGATTATGATTACAGATATTTCTAAACTTTACGAATCAAAAACCAAAATGGAATATTTAGCCTCTTACGATAGCCTAACCAATTTACCAAATCGTTCTCTTCTTTTTAAACAACTAAAGCAGTCTATCTCGTCTATGGAACGTAAAAATAGCAAAGGAATGCTACTTTTTATAGATATAGACCATTTTAAGGAATTTAATGACAATTATGGACACCATATCGGTGATCAGGTTTTACGTTTAGTTGCAAAGAAAATCACCTCTATATGTAGAGAAGAAGATATACTTGGTCGTTTAAGTGGTGATGAATTTCTCCTCATTAGTGAAGATATTAATGATCAAAATGCGATAAATACCATCATACATAAAATTCAAAATATATTTAAACATCCTCAAAACATTTCAAACCTTTCACTTGATGTTAGCATTAGTATAGGCGTTGTATTTTATCCAAAAAAAGACCATACACCAGAAATGCTTATTAATGCTGCAGACCAGGCTATGTACTCTGTAAAAAAGAGTGGGCGTAACAATTATGCTTTTTATTCACAACAGATGTCTGATACAGCCAATGAATATTTTTTTATACAAAATGCTTTGAAAGATGCTATCCGTTCAGAAAATTTTACACTGGTCTACCAGCCACAATATTCACTGCAAGATAATACTATTACAGGTATTGAGGTTCTCTTACGGTGTACCCACTCACGTATACGTGATATATCTATTGAACGTCTTATTTCCATTGCTGAAAAGTCAGGACTTATTAGTAAAATAAGCTATATTGTGTTAAATATGGTTTGTATACAACTTTACGAATGGGAACTTTTAGATCTTCATGTTCCACCAGTTTCGGTGAACCTATCTCGAAAAGAGTTGCATGCCAAAAACCTTATTATTACTATCCATAATGCCCTATCTCAATATAATCTATCCCCTAATACCATAGAACTAGAAATAACAGAAAGTGCATTTCTCCATG
>JALSHU010000103.1 GCA_026982075.1 Sulfurovum sp.
CTCAATATATTAAGTTTTTTGGACGAAAAGAAAATATAGCAGACTATTTATCGCATGCAGATGCATTTTGTTTAACGTCACATTATGAAGGTTTGGGTTTAGTAGCGTTGGAAGCTTTTTCCATGGGGTTACCTGTGCTTTCAACACCATCTGGAGGACCTGAAGATATTATTGTTCCTGGTGTAAATGGGTATATTTCAGAACAAATAAATGTAGAAAGCTATATGAAAATATTACATACTTTTATAGAAAAGCCTTTAAGAAATAGAGCAAATATTATTAAGTTATATGAAGATAAATATACTATGGATGTTTGTGCATTACAATATTTGGATCTTTATGAAACGAAACAATAAAAAAATGAGACAACTTTAAATGAATATACCTATAGATAAGACAAATTCTTTCATTAATCTCAATATTACATCTATTGTAATGTTATGGATATCTTTATTTATATTAACACTGATTGCAATATCAGGTAGTTTAACACCAATCATTCTATATATATTTATGAGCATATTAGCCATTGTCCTGATTGTCCTGATATCTGACAAAAATGAAATATCAATCAAAGTAAAATTATTTATTTTTTTCTTTTCTGTATATCTAGCCTATACATTAATTAATTATTATATATTATTGAGTTTGTATCCTTATGAGATACCTTTGAATTATATTGATGAAAACACTTTTTATGAGTATTCCAATTTAGGGTTACCATATATTATAGGAAAAAAACATTTTTTTGATCTTTTTACTTTAGCCTCTTATCCCTTACATGAGCAACCATTGTTTGTGATGTTTATTTCATCTATAGCATATTTGTCTACAATTGTTGATGGCAATAATACACTTATAGCTCAAAAAATCCTTTCTCCTTTTTTAGGCGGGTTATTTTCTGTAGTGTTATATTCTACATTAAAGTATCAATTCAAAGAGACTTCCTTTTCATTAAATGCGACCATTGCATTTGGTTTGTTTTCAGCTATATTTATGTATTCAACACCGATCATGAGAGATATTGATGTAGCATTGGCATATATGATTTTTATATGCCTTTTTTTACAAAAAAATAGTGTTATTAATTTCATTTTACTGTTAGTTGTTGCTTTTATCACATACTATTTAAGAATGGAATCAGGTATGGTTTTATTTGCATTAGTACTTTTATATAGTCATTTTCATGTTAAAACGATACATTCTAAAGCAATAAAATTTATATTTTATATTTTGGTAGTAGTATTTTCTTCTTTTTTGATTTTACTCATGGCCAATAAAATTTTTGGAAGAGTTGTAGGGTTAAATGAAGCAAATACCGCACGAAGCATTGCTGAAGCATCTGCAGAGTCCATTTCTCTTATCTTTAACAAACTACCTTTCCCTTTGAGTTATATTGCTAAAGTACTTTTTGGTCAAATGCAGCCTTTCCCCTTTTTTCTGGCTATAGATAGACTACCAGAAGCTATAAGTGGTGTCTTTTGGCCTTTTATTTTTATTATGATGTTATATGCCGTGATCAAAAAAGAGATTAGAAAATTGATTGATACAAAAATTATCTATTTATTAATAGTAGCCATAGCCATTTTATTTTTAATGTCATCAGAACCTATGGCACGTAGAATGATGAGTGTTTATCCTATTATCTATATTGTGAGCTTGTATGTATTTTTGATTGTTCCAAACAATAAAATAAAAAGCATATTTTCATATTATATATTTGGTATCATATCACTGAATATTTTTTATTACTTTCTGAAAATTTAAATAGTACGTAAGGGTTATATTTTGAAAAAATTATTATTAATAGGTCCATTATCAAATAAGCATGATGCAACAAATACAGGTGGTGTTACTATACTGTTTGAGTTGTTATTATTAGAATTAAAACAAAAAAGAATTGAATATGATGTGATTGATACATTAAAAGATAATTATCCTAATCCTGCTATAGCTTTTTTTTCTTCTTCTCTTCAGCTAATAAAAAAATTTAAAAATTATGATTATATTTCCTTACAAGCTAGCAATAATAGTTTATTATTTTTAGGCCCACTTGTTGTTTTGTTATCAAAAATACATAAAAAACATATAAGTATGAGAAAGTTTGCTGGAAATTTAGATGACATCTATGAAAAATCTAATTTTTTAAAAAAATTAATTATTAAGTATGTATTGAAAAATATGGATATAAATTTTTTTGAAACAAAATATTTAATTAAATATTTTTATCAAATGAACGATAAAATCTATTGGTTTCCTAATGTTAGACAGCAATTAGTAGTTCCTCAAATACCTCGTACATTTAATAAACGTTTTGTTTATATAGGCACAATTAATCAAGAAAAAGGAATAGATGAAATTATTTTTATTGCAAAAAAACTAACCAGTGATTATACGTTAGATATATACGGACCAATACGTGAGAGCAGGTATTCTAAAAAAATATTTTCTGATCAAAATGTGAATTATAAAGGTCCTTTGGCCCCAGATACTGTGACAAATGTTTTAAATACATATGACGTATTAATCCTACCGTCATATAGAGAAGGTTATCCTGGTGTTATTATTGAGGCTTTTTCATTAGGTATGCCAGTTATTGCTACAAGGCTTAAAGGTATTATGGAGATGATTACTCATAACGTGAATGGCTTATTGATTGATACTAAAGATAGTCATCAACTTTTGAGTGCAATTGAATCCATTAATAATCAATCTTATTTTGATTTATCTACAAATGCTTTAAGTTCCTTTTCAAATTTTAATAGTGAAGAACAAACAAATTTATTTTTGAAAAGGATTGGTATTGGTATTTGATGTATGTTATGTTTTGCGATTATTTCAAACAATTTATTATTTAAAAAGAAAACAAATTAAGTATAGGATATATTATATATTTCGTAATAAATGGCGAAAGCTATACCATTATAAATATCCACTTACTTTACAATCACATGCTGAAGTTATTCACTTGGGTACAACAATAGTCTCAAATGCAATATATAAGAATAATACATTTATTTTTTTAAATTGTAAGTATAAAGTTGATATAAATATAGATTGGGACTATGCTAAACATGGAAAACTTTGGACTTATAACCTTACATACTTTGATTATTTACAGCAAGAGGAAATGACTGAAGATGAAGGAGTATCGTTTATATATGACTTCATGGATCAGATAGAAAAAGTGAGAGATGGTATGATGCCATTTCCCATTTCTTTACGAGGTATGAACTGGATTAAGTTTTTGTCACAGCATCAAATAGAAGATCAAAAAATTGATGATTCTCTTTATGCCCAATATCATAAACTTATGGATAACATCGAATACCATATACTTGGTAATCATCTTTTAGAAAATGGTTTTTCATTACTGTTTGGTGCTTATTATTTTCAAGATGAAAAGTTTTATGATAAAGCAAAAAAAATACTGACAGAAGAACTAGAAGAACAAGTTTTAAAAGATGGTGCGCATTTTGAACTGAGTCCTATGTATCATCAGATTATGCTTTTTAGAGTACTTGACTGCATAAATTTACTTCAAAACAATGACTGGAAAGAGCAAGAGTTACTTGCACTACTCACGCATAAAGCAGAAATAATGCTTGGCTGGTTACATACTATGACGTATGCAAGTGGTGATATCCCATTGTTAAATGACAGTACAAACAATATAGCACCAACTACAGATGACCTTAACAAGTATGCACTAAGGCTAGGCATACAAAAGAGGCTATTAGCACTAAATGACTGTGGTTACAGAAAAGTGAAAAATGAACGTTATGAGTTGGTGATGGATGTAGGTAATATAGGACCAGATTACATACCTGGGCATGCACATAGTGATACTTTTAACTTTGAGTTATATGTTGATGGACAACCATTTATAGTCGATACAGGACTTTCTACCTACGAAACAAATGCTAGACGTACCTTGGAACGCTCTACTGCATCACATAATACTGTAGAGGTAGGTGGCGTAGACCAAAGTGAAGTATGGGGTGGATTTCGGGTTGCTAAACGAGCTAAGATTATTTACTTAGATGAAAATAACAATGAAATCAAAGCCACGCATGATGGATATAAGCGAATAGGTGTATTACATACACGAAAATTTATGACTTTTGATGAAACTATAGTGATAGAAGACTCTATTGAATGTTCAGGAAAACATCAAGGTATTGCCTATATACATTTTTATCCAGGATTACTACCAAAAATTAAAGACAATAAGATTATAATCCTAGATAAGCATATCGTCATTGACAATGCTGAAAGTATAAAGATAGAAGCGTATCATTATGCACCAGAATTTAATAAGCTCATGAGTGCGTATAAAATTAAAATAAATTTTACAGATTATTTAAAAATGGAGATAAAAATTTGAAATTACTTTTTCTATCAGACAACTTTCCACCAGAGAGTAATGCACCAGCAAGTAGAACCTATGAACATTGTAAAGAATGGGTAAAAGAGGGTATTGACGTAACAGTGATTACATGTAATCCAAATTTTCCTTTTGGAAAAACCTATGATGGATACAAAAATAAGTTATATCAAACAGAAGAAATAGATGGTATCAAAGTGATAAGAGTATGGAGTTATATGACGGAGAACAAAGGTGCCATTAAACGTATATTAGATTATACAAGTTATGCGGTTATGGCATTTTTTGCTGGGTTATTTGTGAAGACAGATCTTATTGTTGCCACTTCTCCACAGTTATTTACTGCTCTTGGGGGTTGTGCTTTGGCAAAAGTACGTAGAAAACCATGGATCTTTGAACTTAGAGACCTATGGCCTGAGGGCATTAAAGATACAGGTGCCATAAAAAATAAAAAAATATTAAACTTTTTAACCAAGATGGAAATGTGTCTGTATAGACAGGCAACACATATTGTAGCAGTAACAAATGGGCTAAAAGAAAACCTTTCAAGTCGAGGCATTGATACTGATAAAATAGATGTTGTCACCAATGGAGCAAACTTGGAACTTTTTCAAGCAAAAGAGAAAAATAAAGAAATTCTTAGTTCATTAGGACTGGAAGATAAATTTATTTTTGGATACATTGGAACACATGGGCTTGCGCATGGTTTAGAATTTATTATTGATTGTATAAAAGAAATAAAAGATGAAAAGATACATTTTTTATTTATTGGTACAGGAGCAAAAAAGCAAGCTACCGTTACATTAGCTGAAAAACTAGGTTTAAAAAATGTTACATTTCTTGACCCTGTTTTAAAAAATGAAGTGGTAGAATACATCTCTATCATTGATGTTGCTTTGGTACCATTAACGAAAACAGATATACATGCTTCATTGATACCATCAAAAATTTTTGAATCTGCCTCGATGCGCAAACCCATTTTACTGGGTGTAGAGGGTGAAGCAAAGCAAATTATTGAGACACATAATGCTGGTATGGCATTTGAACCGGAAAACAAAGAAGCATTTCTTACGGGTGTCGATAGATTGGTTCATGATGAAGTGTATTACCATGCATTACAAAATGGTTGTGACACACTAGCGGAGCACTTTAGTAGAAAATCATTGGCATCAAAAATGCTTCAAGTCTTACATGAAATTAGTAAGAAGTGAAGATGATTGACAAAGAGACTATTGAGAAAAAAAGTCAAGAGAGCCAACTTGACAGTAAAGAAAAAATTGTAATAATTTTAAAGTCTATTTTTACGCTAGATTTCCCTAAATCATTGTTTTCATCATTTGCACATTATCTCTTTGAACATGTATTTTGGAAAACACAGATACACCATAAAGGGATCTACCGCATTCACCCTAAAGCCTCAGTTCGTAATGCACACAATATATATCTAGGGTATGATGTTAGAATTACGCTTAACTGTATTATATGGGCAGGTAAACACGCAAGGATTACTCTAGGTGATAATGTACTCATCGGACCTGGAGTACAGTTGCATGCTACCAATCATGGTTATGCATTAGAGAATGGTCCTATGACCTATCAAGATAGAGTAGAAAAAGATATTGTTTTAGGTAATGATGTTTGGATTGGAGGAAATAGTATCATAACAGCCGGTGTAAAATTGGCAGATGGTATTATTGTGGCTGCTGGGTCTACTGTGACAAAATCATTTGAAGAAAAAAACATTATCATTGCTGGTGTTCCTGCAAAGAAAATTGCAGAAAGGAAATAAATGAATATATTAACTTTTGATATAGAAGATTGGTTCCATATCTTAGACAATGAATCAACTAAGTCGGAAAAACAATGGAAAAATTTTGAGAGTAGACTAGAACATAATATGGATAAAATTTTTAAATTGTTAGATGATAATAAGCAGGATGCTACATTCTTTTGCATCGGCTGGGTAGCGCGAAATCATCCTAAAATCATAGAAAAAATTGATGCTCTTGGGTATGAGGTCGCAACACATTCTGACTTACATCAACTGGCTTATGAGTTTGATAGGGAAGGGTTTAAAAATGATTTAGAAATGTCTATAAAATCATTGGAAGATATTATCGGAAAAAAAGTAACTACTTATAGAGCACCAGGATTTTCTGTCAAAGAAGAGAATTTATGGGTTTTTGATGAACTTTTAGAATTTGGCATAGAAAAAGACTGTTCCGTTTTCCCTGCTAAGAGGTCACATGGTGGGCTTGAAAAATTTGGATATGCTCAACCGGCGTATATTAAAAGAGAAAAAGGAAGATTAAAAGAATTTCCTATAAACACGTATAATATTTTTGGAAATAATCTAGTATTTTCTGGTGGAGGGTATTTTAGACTTTTCCCTTACCCTGTACTTAAGTATTTTATGAATCGATCTGATTATGTTATGACATATCTACATCCAAGAGATTTTGACCCCGAACAGCCCATGCTTGAAGGTTTGTCAGCATTTAGACGTTTTAAGTCTTATTATGGTTTAGATACAAGCTTGGAAAAACTTGAAAAGCTTATTCAAGATTTTCATTTTATAAGTTTAAAAGAAGCAGATCAGAGCATCGATTGGTCAAATGCTAAAACGATTAGACTAGATGGTGCAGGTGTATGATATCTACAAATGTAAAGACACTTAAGGGATATTGTGTTCTCAATATAGATAATCACATTATGTATGCAGCCAAGGGCTATAAAATATTTAAAAGTATGGATAATGGGATGTCATGGCAACTTGATGGTGATATAGGTGATTTTAAATATGCTTTAGTAGCCAATACAAGTAGGTTACTTACAAGACTACTAAGAACAGAAATTACTTCACTCTTGATACTTAAAAATGGTACTAGGGTAGCCATAGGAAAAAAAGGTATTTTTGTTGCACCTCAAAATGAAAAAAGGTATAAAAAGACATTTAACATTTTAAGAGGAACCCGCCCTTTAAATATGTGTGAAGATGCTAATGGCTTTCTCTATTTTGGAGAATATCTGAAAAATAAGGTGCGTGATGAAGTCCATATTTATGTATCTAAGGACTTTGGCATAACATGGGATGTTTGTTACACTTTTCCTAAGCATAAAATACGCCATGTACATGGTGTATTTTATGATAAATATGAAGATTTGTTATGGTTTTCTACTGGTGATCTAGATGATGAATGTATAATTGGTAACACAAAGGATGGTTTTAAAACGGTCAGTATTTTTAAAGAAGGTCTACAAAAATATCGAGCTGTTCAATTACTATTTTTTAAAGATTACATTGTATATGGAACAGATACAGAGTACGAACAAAACTATATCTACCGTATAGACAGGAAAGATGGACAAGAACATTGTTTACAAGCCATACAAGGTTCTGTACTTGCTTCTGTGGGTTCAGATGATTATGCTGCAATATCTACTGCAGTAGAACCATCTAAGGTCAATCATGATTTGTTTTCATATGTATGGTTTAGCAGAGATGGCTACCAATGGGAAGAAATATTTAAGGCTAAAAAAGATTTCTTAAGTCCAAAATATTTTCAATATGGTAGATTTAAATTTCCAATTGGAGCTATAAGTAACGAAAAAATATTGTTTTCTGCACATGCCTTAGAAGGGTTAGATAACAGTACAATTACTAAAACCTTCTAATTCATATTTTTACTTAGCCTTTACAGTATTTGGAAGTGTGATTACTTTTGGGTTATTTGTATACTTATCAGTCGTAAATGTATAGTCATTTGTATGACCCGCTGCTTCTCCCGTAGTATACTCATTACTATTGTCCTTATATATACCTCCTGTATTGTTTGTTAAAACTTGATTATCAGGGGAGTTTATACCAATATTATTTGTGACAATCATTCCACTACCATTTGTGGATAAGCGTAAATATGAATTGCGTGCATTTACAATTACATTATCTGTGATACTTATATTATTACTTTCTGTAATCTGAAGTGCATAGTTGGATGTGCTACCACAATCTTGAATAATATTTCTTTTGATTTCACCATCATACATTGACCATTTCGAATTTTGTTTATCTGCTGCAACAATCCCACTAGGAGCATCAAATATAACATTATCATTGAATTTTGTATTACCTATACCATAGTGTATAACGAATGCATGTCCGGGATCACTTAAGTAACTATCTGTAGAGTCTGCTTTACGAAATCCCCAAAAATGATTGTTTGTTATAATCATTGGATTAGATACATTTGTAGAACCTGCTTTTATATCTAGAGCATTTTCAGCATAGGCGTACGAGCCATTTGGGTCATATTTTCCATTTCCATTTGTATATATGTTTGAATCTATATATATGTCATTTCCATCTATAATCGTTCCCTCGGCATTCCCTTCTTGATAATCACCATCAGATTTTTTAGCCAATACAATTTGCATACCGTCATTTGCATTTACTATTTCATTATTAATGATTTTTGTATTTTTAATACTCCAACTATCTGCAGACCACTCAAAAAATGATATAGCTGGATTATCGTAAATTCGACCACTATGTGTCATATTTTGAAATCGACTATTTTGAATAGTATTATCATTTGCATCTGCATTAATTGCAATACTTGTTATGATATTATTAGTAAAAATTCTATTAAAAATATTGTTACTGGAACCAGTCCTTAATCGAAATGCATAAGTTGCTCCATTGTCGATTGAAGAAGCTCTATCAATTATCCAGAAGCTTGCGTTATTAAAATCAAGTGCAAAATTAGCTAGTTGATTTTTATTCAGTTTCCCTGGGTGCGTATCATTTCCATTATTAAGTACAATATACCGTCTTTTTGCATCTGTACCACTTCTTGTTAAGCGTATGTTACCTAGTGCTGTATAGTCGCCAGGTGAAACACAAAAGATACGTTTACTACTATCATTAATCTTACTCCAGTCTGAGTTGTTATTGATAAAGTGCACTTCAGGGTTAGAAGCATCACATGCTGGAAGATTTACTGTTTCCAGGTAGGTACTTGGCGTTGATGGAACAGGAGCAGTGACTCCGGGTTGGGTAGGTGTAGTCGTTTCGAAATTTTCTGCATCCACAAGTCCGTCACGTGTCATGACAAACTCTATCGCCATTAATGCCGTTAGTGGAAGCATAAGTAATAAAATCATTTTTTTCATAGGTATATCCTTTTTTAAATTTAATTTTCAACCACATCACCAGAGACGACTGCAGCAATAGTGTTGTTGTAGCTGGCACCAAATTTATCCTGGTAATCATAGGCAGTAAGCTCAAAGTCCTCACCAGGGATGACTTTGAGTTCAAAGATACCATTTTCATCTGTTGTTAGGTCAGAACTTACCCAGTTTTTACCTATAGCATAGACTCTTACATTACCGATTGGTGCACCCTTTTCATCAATGATACGACCAATGTAAATACCTGGGTCTTCCTCTAAAGGTTTATTTAAAGCCCATGTACCAAGACGAGATATCTCACCTCTATACGTACCATCTTCTTGTAACTGTGCATATCCTTCTTCTATCCATAGTCCCTGATTATAGTCATAATACCACATAGGAATAGTATCCAAGTTTACTGAAGAGGGAACATAATTAAACTTTAGTGTACCTATTTCATCCTTAGCAAACTCTAATGTATTCCCATTACTATCTTCAAGTAAGAGACTAATAAGCCCATAAGACTCAAACTGGACTATGTCTCCATTACTATTGATACCTTTAAACGAACCTGTAAAAAGTGTTTTACCTTCAACGGTTGTAAGATCGAGTATTGTTAATTCTGCAGACATAGTACCATTATATGGATTCCCATTGTTATCTACATATGTGGCATCAACATCAATAGTTTCCCCAAACAACGCTTTATTGCTCTCATGTTCCCAGCTATATTTATGTGTTCGCAGTTTATATTCAAGGTAGTTAGGAGAGAGAGTATTATCTTCTGCTAATCTTTTTATTTTAATCACGGTACTTCCTAGAAGATATCCCTCTTTTTCAAAATTAACAACCACTTCTTTATTGGCTGTAAGATTGCTCAAGATATAGTATCCTTCTGAATCTGTAGTAGTACTCTCATCTCCTATACTTACTTTTACATTTACAAGAGGTTTCCCTGTTGCATTATCAGTGATTTGTCCACTTTGTATGGCTTTGCTTGAAGGGTTTGTGATAGCTATCGTACCTGTTTCTGTGGTGGATGATACTACACTAGTTGTTTCAGTAGTAGATGATACTACACTAGTAGTTCCTACAGTAGATATATTATCACTAGCACCACCTCCTCCACAAGCTGTAAGTAAAAAAATAGCTGTAGTAAGTGCAGTTATATGTTTGATATTCGCTAATAGAGACATGGTATTCACCTTAGTTTAAATTTTTAGGATGTTATATTTAAACTCGTGGAAGCGAAGAGATGTTGGCAAAGCTTTATTTATCCAATTGCAATAAATACTCTCATGAGAGATTCCAAACAAACCAATAGATTTCAATTTGTTTGGGCAACCTGGCTGTCTCCCAAGAGACCCGTGGCTTTCCGTACTCCGCTTCACAACGGGTTTGGCAATAACAGTAATAATATATATGAAAAAGGTTCATTCAAGAAAGAATGTACACCAAATTTACATTTGATGGTAACCCGGCTGTCTCTCAAGGAGACCCGTGGCTTTCCGTCCCTACTTCACAGTAGGTTTGGCCTTATTACATAACAGCAACATTCTAACATAAAAATAATTAAAAAATGTCAAAAATGTCAAAACATCAATTTAAAGCAAAAAATTCTAATCTTTTGCTATGATTAGAAAGATAAGAATCACAATCCCAGCAAAGACTATACTATTATGAAAATATCTCATATTTATACTACTACCTTAAAAGCACCACTTAAAACACCTTTCATTACTTCCTTACGACGTGTAGATACACTTGAAGACTTAGTAGTGATTATTGAATGTGATGATGGGAATATAGGTATAGGAGAAGGTGCACCTACTCCTGTCATTACGGGAGAAACCATGGGGTCAATGATAGCATGTATTGAGTTTGTTAAACCACATATTTTAGGAAAAGAAATAGAAGACTTTGATACTATCATTTCGCTAGTTCACACACTCATAGTAAAAAACACAACTGCAAAGTCTGCCCTTGAAATAGCACTATATGATTTAAAATCAAAGTCGAAAAAACTTCCTTTATATCGTATGTTGGGTGGTAAAAAAACCATATTTTCTACAGATATAACCATCAGTATGGGTGAAATAGACAAAATGATAGCTGACAGCCATGAAGCTGTTGCCTTAGGCTATGATACACTTAAAATAAAAATAGGTGAAAACCCTAAAAAAGATCTTGAACGGGTAGTAGCCATACACCAATCTTTAGATAAAAATATAAAGTTAAGACTAGATGCTAATCAAGGGTGGTCTGCAAAACAAAGCGTTACATTCCTTCATGCATTGGAGAGACAAAATATCATAGCAGAGTTCATAGAACAACCTGTAGCCGCGGATGATATTGATGGTTTAAAACATATTAAAGAAAGAGTACAAACACCTGTGCTTGCTGATGAAAGTATTTTTTCGCTAAAAGATGCCCGTAGACTCCTAGAAATGCAAGCTATTGATTATGTAAATATAAAACTTGCTAAAACTGCAGGTATTACGTATGCATTGAAACTTGCTGATGTAGCTCATGAATTTAATGTAAAATGTATGATTGGATGTATGCTCGAAGGTCCTATCTCTGTAGCTGCAGGGGTACATGTAGCTTCTGCAAAAGCAGATATCATTACAATGATTGATCTTGATGCTGTGAGCCTTTTGGCATCTCATAGGGTACAAACAAGTATACAATTTGACGAAAGTA
Source organism: Sulfurovum sp. (assembly GCA_026982075.1). Lineage (GTDB taxonomy): Bacteria > Campylobacterota > Campylobacteria > Campylobacterales > Sulfurovaceae > Sulfurovum. Next base: position 12,263 of record JALSHU010000103.1, read on the forward strand.
CTATTATACTTTCAGATAGCTATGGGCTAGGAGTAAGCTATTCATGAATACACTAGAAGCATTAAGATTAGGGAAACTTAAAGGCAGTAAAAAACTTAAATTAGCCTGTGGTCTTAAAATATTTCCAAAAGAGATTTTTGATTTATCTGAAACCCTCGAGATACTAGATTTAACAGATAATGCACTTTCTGATTTACCCCATGATTTTCATAAACTCAAAAAGCTCAAAATTCTTTTTTTATCTAATAATTTGTTTAGAGAAGTTCCTTCAATACTTGCCAAGTGTACCAATTTGACCATGATTGGTATACGAAACAATCAAATCAATGTATTAAAGGAAAATGTACTTCCTCTCAATATTCGTTGGCTTATACTCACAGACAATAACCTAAAAAAATTGCCTGACTCACTAGGAAACCTTCAATATTTACAAAAATGTATGCTCTCTGGTAATCGATTAGAAAGTTTGCCCCAATCCCTCTCAAACTGTAAAAATCTTGAGTTACTACGTATCTCTTCCAATAAGCTCACAAAACTTCCTATATGGCTATTACAGTTGCCAAAACTCTCTTGGTTAGCCTATAGTGGCAACCCTTTTTGTGCAAAACACCCCTCTTGTGATACCCCAATAGATGAAGTTTTATGGGAAAATTTAAAGATAGAAGAAAAATTAGGTGAAGGTGCATCTGGAGAGATTTACAAAGCCATTTGGAAAGACGAAGAAGTTGCCCTAAAAATTTTCAAAGGCTCTATGACCTCTGATGGACTACCCCAAGAAGAAATGGATATCAATATTTCTATGGGAAAACACACACACTTAATAGATGTACTCGCCCGCGTAACAGGTCATCCTGAAGGAAGAGATGTTCTCATGTTAGAACTGATACCTTCAAAGTTTTATAATTTAGGACTACCTCCTTCACTTGAAAGTTGTACCCGAGATATATATCCTAAAGATTTTGAATTAAATATTGCCACGAGTATCAAAATTTTAGTTGCTATGGCATCAGCAGCTCTTCATATGCATCAAAGAGGTATCATGCACGGAGACTTTTATGCACACAATATTTTAATAGACCAAGAAGGTCATAGTATTCTTGGAGATTTTGGTGGTGCTTCATATTATGAACCTAAAGAAAAAGAAATTCGTGATGCACTAGAACGTTTAGAGGTACGTGCTTTTGGATGTTTAATCGAGGAGTTTCTTCTTCTTTCTCAAAAAGATACTACCTTAGATACATTAAAAACAAAACTTGAACAAATAAAAGATGCTTGCCTCTCAAATCCTAATTCCAGACGTCCGCTCTTTCAAAGTATTTATAAAGATATACATTCTCTCTACACAAAAAGTACACTGAATTTTAACTAAAATACTATATTATTAAAACAAAAAGAATAAAACCATGAAAACATTCATATTTATAAGTAGCATTTTTTTTCTCTCTTTATCTCATCTCCAAGCAGATTACACACTCAAAGAGAGTACACGTGCAAAAAGCAAAATAGACCGCATGCCAAAAAACATTGTTGCAGATATGAAGAAAATTCCCCAAGACCCTGCTTACTACGCTAAACAAATTAAACCCTTTTCCAAGTCTAAACAAAAAAAAATGGACAAAGAATTTAATAAAAAATATTTCAAACCATGGGATATTAAAAAACTAGACATTCCTAAACAAGATTTTGGATGGGAGATACGTTTTGTTCAGAGAAAACCTATTTATAAAGCCAATGCTAAAGTCATTCCTGCATCTGTATATAATAAATGGATACATAATGCTAACTACAAGCATCTTGATAGTAAAAAATATAAAGCTATCACTGTTAAAAGAACCAACGTAAAAGCACTCCCAACTGAAACATCTTTTTACAGAAACCCAAAAAAAACAGGAGAAGGTTTTCCTTTTGATTACAATCAGAATTCTGCGCTGCACATAAATATACCTCTTCATATTTCGCATTTTTCAAAAGATAAACGTTGGGCATTTGTACAGGCATCATACTCATTTGGATGGGTAAAAACATCTGATTTGGCATTGGTTAATCATGATTTTATCAAACAATTTAAAAATGAAAACTATGCAATGGTCATCAAAGATAACTTAAGACTTTATGATGACAATAACAAAGCACTTTCACTCGTGAAACTGGGTGCTCTTTTTCCCATAGCAAAAGATGGAAAATCTTACCTTGTTGCAAAAAGAAATAAAAAAGGGCAAGGACACATACATAAAGTCAATGTGCTTAACCCTCATCATATTGCTAAAAAACCATTGCCTTTTACTGCTAAAAATGTGGCAATGCTTGCCAAAGAGTTTTATGGAGAACCTTATGGCTGGGGTGGAAGCTATGAGTGTAGAGACTGTTCGGCAACCACACGTGACTTTTTAGGTGCTTTTGGTATCTTTTTACGTCGTAATTCCAGCAAACAAGCCAAAGATGGTCAAAGTATCTACATTAAAGGACTCTCCAAATCTAAGAAGAAAAAGAAAATCATCAAAGATGCTGAGCCTTTTCGTTCACTTTTATATGTGCCCGGACATATTGTACTCTATCTTGGAGAATTCAAAGGAGAGCCTGTCATTATGCATACCTACTGGGGCATACGCAAAAAAGACCGTACAAAACTCATCACTGCTCGTACCATCATTACCACTACTGAACCAGGTAAAGAGCGTTCCGATATACGGGAAAAAAGTAAACTCATTAATACACTGAAAACTATCGTGAATTTTTGAGTGTTTTAGGTAAGATTGCATTATGAGAAACAAAGAAAAAATAAAAATATTTACAAGCACAATCACAGCAGGAAAATATAAAGGTAAAAAAATAGAGATACCTGATATTTTTACCACACGAAGTTCCAAAAGCATTTTAAAAGAATCTCTCTTTAATACACTGCAATTTGACATCATAGACAAAAATTTTGTAGAAGTTTTTTCTGGTTCTGGATCCATAGGACTTGAGGCATTAAGCCGTGGTGCAGGACAAGCCTACTTTATGGAATATAATAAAATTGCTTTTCATTGTTTAGAGAAGAATGCAAAAGGTATTGATGCATCAAACTCTCATCTTTTTTATGGTGATAGCTTTGAGAAATTCCCTCTAGTGTATGAGATAGTCAAAAAAAGTAATGAAAAAACGTATTTCTATTTTGATCCTCCTTTTTCGACACGTGATGGAATGGATGATATTTATGACAAGACTGTTGCACTCATAGAAACTATTGAACCAAATGTTTGTGAACTGGTCATCGTTGAACATATGACAAATTTAACGATGCCTGACTCTATAGGTGCACTAAAACAGAGCAAACGTAAAAAGTTTGGACGTAGTGCCCTCACTTATTATCAGCCATAAGGAGAAACCATGGCAAGAGTAAAAACGGAAGATCATATTGCTTTATTTATAGACTGTGACAACATTTCACATAAAGCTATTGAAGGTATTATCAATGAACTAAGTAAATATGGTGTCGTTAACATACGTCAAGCCTACGGGAACTGGACAAAAGACAACCTTAAAAACTGGGAAGACAAACTTTTGGAATTTGCCATCAAACCCATACAACAATTTGATTATTCCAAAAACAAAAATGCCACTGATATTCTTATGACTATTGATGCCATAGATCTACTTCACACCAAAGATATAGATGCCTTTGCCTTTGCCACTTCTGACTCAGACTTCACACCCGTAGTGATGCGTGTACAAAATGAAGGTATCAAAGTATTTGGATTTGGTGAAAAAAAGACACCTAAACCTTTCATGGCTGCGTGTTCACAATTTATTTTTACTGAAAAACTTATGAAAACAGGGACTGTTGGAAGTGAAACTGCTGATCTTATCACAGCTCCTATACGAAAATCAGGGAAAGAAATGCGTCAAGATACATGGCTTGTTCATGTGCTAAGAACTGCATTGGAACAAACTATGGATGAGGAAGGATGGGCAAATCTAGCCAATATTGGTCAATACATCAACAATTCAACATCTTTTTCACCGATTAATTATGGATACAAAAAACTTTCAAACCTTATAGATGAAATAGACTTATTTGATGTCTATGTAGACCCAGACAGTAAACAAATGAGTATACGAGATAAAAGAATGGGTAATTAACCTTCTTCTTTTTTCTTTTTGACTTTCTTCTCTTTTATCTCAGGCTCTATAAATTCACCTTTTATTAGCCCCGCTTCATGTAAAAACTGAGAAGGTTTATAATCTATTTTTTTTACTTTGTCAAATTTAGCCAAAGAAAGGTAAAGCTTATCTTTTGCACGTGTCACTGCCACATAAAAAAGTCTACGTTCTTCTTCTATACTTGACATCATTTTTCTATTTGGAAAACGTCCATCGACCAAGTCTATCACATACACTTCTGGAAATTCCAGTCCTTTACTCGCATGTACCGTAAGAAGGTTTACTCCCTCCCCTTCACTGAGTTCATTACCTCCCAATACCATAGCATTGACAAAGCGTCTTAACTCTTTATACTGTCTTGAAAGGTCCAAAAGAAGTCTTGCTTTTCTTTCTATACGTTCCTTAGCAACTTTTTTCTTCTCTTCATCAATTTCACCAGACTTTAAACGTCCTCTTTGTATGGACAATAACTCAACTATACCCTTATAAAGACTCGAAGATATAGCATTTTGTAGTATATCTGATGGTTTTTCCAAATGATGGATACCATTCATCAGGGTATGAAACTCTTTAAAATATATTACTGCATCTGATGTAAGTTTAGGATGCTTGAGTAATGGATGCTTCATAAGCTTTGCATCTAACCCCAAAGTATTAAATCTTGAAGCTGACCCTATTTCATGATCATCATCAAAAAGTCCTAGTTGTATATTTTTATTTGGGTTTAATTTAGGTAAGTCATACACTTTAGGGTATAAAACACCTTGCATTAAACGTCCTTCTCCAAAGTGCAGGAAGCACTGAAATAGTTCTTTTGAAAGTGCAGAGCCTACGCCTCTGGCATACTCAAAGACATGGATGAATGCCATCATATCTTTAGGGTTTACAAGTAACGACATCAAATCAAGTAAAAATTTTATTTCTTTGGCATCAAAGAAACTTGTTCCTCCTTTACGTTTACAGGCAATACCATATTCACGTAAAGACGCTTCCACACCATCAGCAGAAGAGTTGTTACGAAAAATGACTGCTATTTGATCATTAGGTACATGTGTATGTTTTATACTTTGAGCAATGGACTGATACTGTTCAAAAAGATCATTGTACATAAGCAAGCGTGGAGGATGTGTTTTTCCGTGTCGTCCAACTTCCAGTTTTTTAGGATATATACGTTCATTTCGTTCAATAACTCTGTTGGCAAGTGAAAGTATGGGAGCTGTAGAACGATAATTTGTTTTAAGGGTGTACACCGTTGCATCAACATATCGTTTAGAATATGTTGCAATATTTTCAATATTTGCTCCGTTAAAAGCGTAAATACTCTGATCATAATCACCTACACAAAAAAGAGAGTCTGGCTTCAGTGCATCGATAAGTGCTGACTGCAAGGTATTGGTATCCTGATACTCATCAACAAGTACTTCTGTAAATGGCATATTATTTTCTTTTAAATGGTTTTTCATACGTAAAAGTAAGTCATTAAAGGATGCAAAACCATAGTCTATTTTTTCACGTTCAAACTCTTGGCTAATATCCAGATAAATATCCATCACAAACTCATGTTCAGGATACTTTTCCAAAAACCACACGTCAAATGTATCGAGCGAAGCATTTTGATAAAGTGAATACATTTCATATAAATAGGTTGCAGAAAAGGGTTGCATCGGAAGATTCATTCGTTCAAAGTTACGTTTTTCATAAATACTTCTAAAAAGTGTTTTGAGTTCTGAAGGTTGCTTAAGTGCCAAATTTGGATATATTTCTTTAAGCCAGCGATAACTCACTGCATGAAAAGTACCAGACTCTATTTTTGATACTATTTTTTTTGGGAAAAATCGCTCCAGTCTGGCTATCATCTCTCCTGCTGCTTTGTTTGTAAACGTAAGCAGTAAAATACTAGAGGGATCAACACCAGAATGTAGTAAATGCGCTATCCTTCCTACAATTGTGGACGTTTTTCCCGTACCTGCACTGGCTATGATAAGATTATGCCCTAAAGGTGCAGTAGCAGCCGCACGCTGCTCTTCATTAAGAGAAGAAAGTGGCAATTAATGTTGACCGATAATGTAGTAGGTATTTTTATTTTCTACTTGTCTGAGTTCTAGTTTATATTTATCTGCCCAATGTTTCACCAATGATGTAAATGCAGAAAGATTATCTGCTGAACTATCCTCATCACATTTAATTTTGAGATATTTTTCACTGTTAGACATAGCGATAAAAGCTTTTTCCACTGCCAATACATCGTTAAATGATGGAAGATGCTGTGAAAATTTTTCAAAACCTTTGGTATTTTTTATAATCTCTTTAATCTGTTTAAGTGTTTGTTCTGTTTTTGTATAACCAAGCTGCATTAAAAGCGCTTCAGGTGTAAGTTCAAGATGCATATCTATCCTCATTTTTATATTTTATAAGGATAGATTGTAGCAGGTTTTTAATTAGTGAAATGTTAGGAAGAGCAAAAAAATATAAAACTTTTTCTATGTATCTAAAACAAAGTATCCAAAGGAGTTTCAACTCTTGCTATAAGGTCTTTATAGTGTTCAACATTTTGAAATGCTTTTTCATAACGCCAACGTAATACAAATTCAATAATTTCATTTTTAAGTGTATTTTCTAAAGTTTCAGCCTTACCAAAATAACCTAACGAAATATTTTTTGCTTTCTTTTTACCATTTTTATCTGGTTCATAGGTAATAGCTATAATTTGAATATATTTACCTTCACGTACCTGTGCAAAATCTTCTTCCTTAAGTCCTATACCAGAAAGGTTCATCGCTTTATATATAAAAATATTAGAAAAGTCAGGAGATTTTTCAAAAATTTTTAACTTCTCATATAACTCTTTTACACGTTTAATATTCTCTTCACGAACATTATTTTCACTTGTTTGTGTTGCTCTTTTGGCTTTTTTAACAGGTGGGATTGTTTTTTCTATCTCTGTTTTTAAGGGGTTAGTGGAAGTCTCATCTGCAATTTTTTCTTTCTTTTCCAACTTGTCTTCTAGACGACTGGTAAGTGCTTTAAGCTTATCTAAACTACTAGACATTTTTTCCCTTTTTATGTAGGCTCAACGCCTCTTAAAACTTATATTAGAAAATATTCTACATCATATTTATTAATAGACAGATTAATTATACTCAATAATATTAATTTTTCTATTTTTTAATGTAAAAAATATTAATATTTTATAGTATCATAAGACTGTTACTCGTTTTAACCATTCTTTAGATAAAATCTATTCTAATTTATAAAGAGGATATATGATGGATTATTTAGAAATAGTAGGTGGAAATACATTAAGTGGAGATGTAACGATTTCTGGAGCAAAAAATGCTGCGTTGCCTATTATTGCTGCTACTATCTTAAGTGATCAAGAAGTAACATTAACCAATCTGCCAAATGTTGTAGATATACGTACTTTACTTAAATTACTCACCATGTTGGGCGGAAGTGTAGAACATGATAAAACCGTAGCCAAGATCAATAACGGCACCATTACCTCTACCAAAGCAGTATACGAAATAGTCTCTCAAATGAGAGCTTCGATTTTGGTTTTGGGTCCTCTACTTTCAAGATTTGGTGAATGTGAAGTCTCATTACCTGGTGGCTGTGCTATTGGTCAACGTCCTATTGATCTTCATCTAAAAGCACTGGAGTCTATGGGTGCTACTATTGAAATCAAAGGTGGGTATGTCCACGCTATGGCTCCAGATGGACTCAAAGGAGCCAAGATTATCTTTGACAAAATCACTGTGGGTGGTACAGAAAACATTGTTATGGCAGCTGCCCTTGCACATGGAACTACTACCATTATCAATGCGGCAAAAGAACCTGAAGTGGTACAACTCTGCGAAATGATACAAGATGCCGGTATTAAAATTGAAGGCATCGGAACCAATGAACTGACGATTGAAGGAAACTGTGGAAAAACACTCAAGTTTCAAACTGTCAATATTATTCCTGACCGTATTGAGGCTGGTACTTACCTTTGTGCTGGAGCTATCACAAACTCCAGTATCACACTCCATAAAGTAAACCATACCCATATTCAATCTTCCATAGACAAACTCGAATCTATGGGATGTACTTTTGAACTACATAAAGATAGCATCACCATCTTCCCTGTTACTCATCTTAAACCTGTGAACCTCATCACGATGGAGTACCCTGGTTTTCCCACAGATATGCAAGCACAATTTATGGCTCTGGCAGTCATGGTAGAAGGAGAGAGTCTCATAGAAGAACGTCTCTTTGAAAACCGTTTTATGCATGTGAGTGAACTGAACCGTCTAGGTGCAGACATATGGCTAAAAGGCAGCACTGCCGCAGTTAAAGGTGTCAATGCGCTTTATGGAGCTGATGTCATGGCAACTGACCTTAGAGCCTCATCTGCACTTGTTTTGGCGGCACTTGTGGCTGAAGGAACAACACATGTAAGACGTATCTATCATTTAGACAGAGGATATGATAATTTAGAGGGGAAACTCTCTGCACTTGGTGCAAAGATAAAAAGAAAAAAAGAATCTATGTAAAAAAGTAGAAGTTTATTTAACTTCTACAACTTCTATCACAGCAGGGAAACCAGGACCGACAGCTTCTTTAACAAGTTTTGCTCTGATTTTTACTGTTTGTTTTTGTTTACTCATCAAATCAAAACTTTTTTCATTTTGAATTTTATAATTTGTTTTACTCTGTGTATCTTTAATAGAAAGATAACTATGTGGTTCAGAACCTTTGACTGAAAGTTTTCCTTCTATCTCCATATCTGTGCTCTTTACACATCCCATAAATCCTAGTGCTACCAAGACCAATATCATATACTTTTTCATTCTTTTCTCCTTACTTTGCAATTAATGTGGCTTCTATTGTGCCATTTAATGTTAAATCTATATTCACAGTACCCGTCAAGTTGTCACCTACTTTATAGTAGTAATTACCTTGAGCCTGTACAGTACCTGCTGAGGTATTTAGTGTAGGAATAGGACTATAATTAAAAAAGTTGATTGAACCTAATTCATAGGTACTGTTATTATAGGTATCTAACGTGAAATCACCTGTATTATACTCTGGAGTATTTTGCAAATTCTCATTGTCTGAAAGCAAGACAGCTACACCCCACTCTTTTAAAAGCATATTAAATGTTTTTCCTGAACCTTGAACTGACTTTGTCACCGCATCAACTACTGCATTCTCATTTTCAAAAGCATTATGCATGATGTCATGAAGCACTTTTGCACCTCCATAATTTCTTACAAGATATGCACCAAATGCATTGACTTTAGAATAATCTGCCAAAATACCATTCCATGCAGTCAGAGAAAGCGAATTATTGTTTTGGTTAAAAAGTGGGTATCTGCCTTGCGTATTAGGTGCATTACCTGCACTGCCATCCAAAGGGTCAACACCTCTTGGCCCTGTATGGCTTATCTTCGTAGCTATGAGGTCTTCAGTGGTCTCTGCTAACATTTCATTCAACCATACCTCACTAGTTGTATCAAGCAACACAGTTTTCTGATAAAAATGAATCATATGTTGAAATTCATGTGCAAGTGTTGATACCATCTCTTTTGGCCAAAATTCATCTATACTCCAAGTACCAGAAGCATTTGCAAACAATACTGCATCCGCATAAAACATTACCCTTTGATTAGATCCAGCAATAGCCGTAGAATCAAAATTATCTTTTGAATGAAAGTATCCTATCGTACCTCCATTTATACTGTTGTCATTGTCGATATCTGTCAAAAGAATAGTAATTTCATCATTGGCACTAATGAGATTCGAATATTTGGATTGTGCGGCACTGTTCCACTCTTCACCATATATATTGGTAACCCAGTCATAAATGTCATTATCTGCACCTGCTTGTAAAAATGTACTGGCTAAGGCATCGACCATGACTTGGGTAACACATTTTGATTTGACACATCCCAAACCACTGTCAAAACTATCATTAGAAACCCAAATATTGAGTGTTTTCAAACCAAAAGGTGTAGAGATATTTGAAACAACTTTTCTAGCAGTGGCTTGTGTGGATACACTGGTATCTTCTTCCATATAAAATATTTGGCTATCACCTAGAACATCTTTTTTACTTACTGTACTTAGGGCTACAGTTTTTGCTTGTATCTTTTGGGATGAAGCGGTATTTGTTTTAAAAAACTTTTTACTATTTCTGTTAAACTCTTGAATCGATGCATGTGCATGAAGTGCTTTTGCTTGCATGGTTGTAACAGGCTCTTCCAAAACTTTTTGACTCTCATTCCTCGATACAGTTTTATTATGCGTTATGTTTGTTGATGACGACTGTGTCTCGTGATAGTTACTTAAAAGTATATAAAGACTTTTAGGCGTATTTCCTAGGTTTACAGTAGCACTGATACTATTGGTCTGACCCAAACTCTCAACATGATAATCATCTGTAATTGTGATACTTTTTGTTGAAGATGTTGTAGTTCCTGAAGTTGTACTTGTTGTTGTACCCCCTGTTGTAGTTCCACCTCCCCCACATCCGATGAGTATGAAAGAAGCAGTGATTAACGATAGATGTTTAAAGTTCAGATACATTTATATTCCTTTTTATTAAAATAGCGAAGTATATTATGATTGTATTACCTATGTATATAGTAATGAAAAATAGTGTAGAAACCATGCATTCCAAACAGGCAATCAATATATCTTCATGAGACAATCAACTTTCCTTGTATATTTCGCAATATACGCGGCTTTTTCTGTAATAATACGCGTATTATAGTTAAATAATGTCAAAAAGTGAAATATATTATTATTCTTTACTCCCCCGTAAAACATCAAGTACATTGGTAGCGTAGCATCCTTTAGGCAAAACAAAAGAGAGTTCATAATGGGCTTTTTCTTCTACATAGTTTTTTGTTATCTCTGTAACTTGCACCCATGCATAACGTCTTGCACCCTGAAGGGGTATCTCTTTTACAAAAGGTGCTTCTATCACTCCTGCTATACTTTCAGAAGTTTTAGTCTTTTTACCAGGAAGCAAACCTGCTGGGGCAATATCTTTTGCTTCAAAACGTTTGGATTCTTCTACCAAGTCCTCTACATTGAAAAGTCTGCCATAGGGATAATGCATCATGACATCACCTTCTAGTAATTTAAAAAAATTTGGCTGATTTTTTGTGCCTTTTAATGCGCCACGGGGTAAGTCCATCACCTGTTCTGTCTCAGTTTCAGAAAACTTTTCCAGTAACAAGTTAAGTTCCATTCGTTTAGAGAGCCAGTTGTTAAAAAGATAAGACTGGTAAGAACCTATGAGAAACTCTTTTGTCTTACGGTTACGCATTTTCATGCTACCTTCTATAAGCTTTTTACCCTCTACCCAGTTGTTCCCATCGGTTCCAAAACGTTGGTTCCCAAAGTAATTGGGTACACCATTTTTCTTTATCCATTTTAGTACTGAGTCTAGTTTGTCTTTTTGCACCCCAAGCACCTTTTTTAGGCGTATGTTGAATCTGTTACCCTTTAGGTGCCCTACACGTATTTTGTTGTTATGACGTACGGTAGAGAGTATCTTTATTTTATCATGGCTAAAGGCTTTGAGTTTCTCTTCATGTACTGCCATGATGGAGATGTATTGTATGGTCATAGCATGTTTGTCTTTGAGTCCTGCATACCCCATGTCACGTCGGCGTATGCCCACATGATTGGAAATGACATCAAGCATCTCCCAGGTCGTCATCTCTTTTTTGCGTACTTGCAACACAAGATGCTCACCCTCTCCTGTAAATTCGTATAGAGGTATCTCTTCTACCGTAAAATCTCGTGCAGAAGAGTTAAAAACAAATGTATTTTTGATATTAAGTGGGTAGATTAGGTTCATCACGTACTTTCTTCGATAAATTATTAAGAGTATTTTAACTAAAAAATGTATAATCGCAATAATTACATAAGAGGGCAACACTTTGAAATTTGAAAATAAACAACTTCTTATCTTTGATCTTGATGGTACACTCATCAATTCGGCACTTGACTTGGCATTATCAGTCAATGAGATGCTTGAACAAATAGGAAAAGAGACCTTTTCTGAAGAAACCATTCATGATTGGGTGGGTAATGGTGCATTAACACTCGTCAGTAGAGCTTTATCTGGCAGTAGAACCATAGACGAAAAGTTAGATGATATTTTTGTTCAAAAAGCTTTAGATATTTTTTTAAATCATTATCAAAATAACCTTTGCAATGCTACGCTACCCTACCCACATGTAATAGATACACTGAACACACTAAAAAAGAAATATACATTTGCTATCATCACCAACAAACCTTTTGCTTTTGTAGAACCCATACTTAAAGGTTTAGAAATGGATGGTCTTTTTAGGCTCATACTTGGCGGAGACTCATTGAGTGAAAAAAAACCTCACCCTATGCCACTCATTTATGTCACTGAAAAACTAGGTGTGAGTATAGAAAACTCTGTCATGATAGGAGACTCTAAAAACGATATCTTAGCTGCCAATGCCTGTGGTATGCACTCTATTGGAGTCACCTATGGCTACAATTATGGTGAAGATATAGGGGTACATAAACCTACAGTCATCATCAATGATTTTTCGGAGTTACTTCAAATACTATGAAGAAACAAGCAAAAATAGCCATAGTAGGTGGAGGTGTAGCAGGTGCAACTGCTGCACTCTACCTTTCACAAATCGGTTTAGAGGTTTCACTTTTTGAAAAAAAGCAGTGTCTCGTAAACGGACCTCCATTTTGTCATCTCCATGCTGGAGGTAATCTTTATCGTGAAATTTCAGATGCACAATGCATCACATTGCTCAAAGAGTCTATCGATTTTTTGCGTTTTTATCCTCAAGTTGTGGATTATCGTCCTACGGTCATTGTCTTGCCCAAAGACGATAAAGGTAAACCAGAAGATTTATTGCCTCGTTTGCATATCTTAAGGGATGAATATGAAACACTTATTCAAGCAGATCCACATAACAAAGTCTTAGGAGAAAGTGCTGATTATTTTAACCTGTTTGATCGCCAGAAAATGGAACAGCTCAGAAAAGAGGAAATTGTTGATTCACCTTCTACGATTGATGAGTGGATGATCCCTGTTGCCAAAAATATTGATTTTGATAAAGTACAGTTTCCTCTACTTATGGTACAAGAGTATGGACTCAATCTTTTTCGTCTGGCTGCCAGTGTTACTCTTGCATTGGAAAAAATATCAAATTGCCGAGTATTTTTCAACACTAAAGTCACTAACATCAAAAAGAATGAAAAAGAAGAAGGTTGGAATGTCAGTTATGCGTATAAAGGTGAAAATCAAGAAGAGCATTTTGATTATCTCATCAATGCTGCAGGATTCAGGTCTGGAAAAGTAGATGATATGTTAGGGTTTAAACGACAAAGGTTTGTTGAATTCAAAGCAGCCTATGTCAGTAAATGGAATGACCAAAATACTATATGGCCAGAAGTTGTCTTTTATGGTGAACGTGGTACACCTCAGGGTATGGCTCAGTTTACACCCTATCCAGGTGGTTACTTTCAACTTCATGGAATGACCAAAAATATTACCCTCTTTACAGAAGGTTTGGTCAAAAGTTCAAAACAAAGTGCCCAACCCGAACTAAACAGAGATTTTTTAGAAAAGCTTGAAAACAACTGGAAATGGTCTGATATACGTGAACGCAGCCAATCTGCAATCAATCATCTATCTCAGTTTATCCCTTCATTTTCTCTTGGTGAAGTAGGTTCTAAACCTCTTTATGGCGCACAGCAAATACCTGGCTTGGATGATAGCCTACGTGCTGCAGACGTATCATTTGAAGAAAGGTATGCAAGATGTGAAATAGTCAAAGTCTCTTCTGCACTCAGTGCTGTAGATGCCATCATGAAAGAACTCATACACCTAGGATATGTAGATAAAGACCTTTATCAAAAAAGGGATTTCACATCTATACAAAGTCTCAAAGAAAATGATATAGATGCCTATGCAAAATCACTATGCAGGGCAAGAGACTACCCTACGTGTCTAGCGGGTAGAAATGTCTCCTCTCCACAACATTAAAAATGATGGCTTTTACACATAAATCTACTTTTGTTTTTAGCTACTTTTGCAAACACTGTTAAAGGGGTATTGGTCTCTTTTGCTATCTGTTGAACTTCCTTTAAATTCTTAGGATTAAAAGATACTAGCATTTCGTACTCTTCTCCGCTAAGTCCGATTTCATCATTTATATTTTCTAATATTTCAAAGCCATAGTGATTGATTTCTAGAAGCTTATTTGTGTCACAGTATAAACCATCTGAGATATCCATACCTGCGGTAAGTACATGTCTAGACCTCTCTATAAATTCTGCCCTTAAAAGAGGTTCATAAAAGCGTGCATTTTTTGCTATTGTTTCACCCCTGTACAAAGCATCCAAATCTTTTTTACTTTCCCCCAACACACCCGTATATGCCAATAAATCACCCTCAACTAATCCCGTTCGTAATAGAGGAAAATCACTTTTAGAAATAATAGTAATGGACAAATGTAATTTGTCTCCCCCGATAGTATCGCCACCGATGATTTCACAACCATACTCTTTGGCTGTTTCCTCCATACTTTCCATCAATGCATCTATTTCATCATGGGTTAATGTCTGAGGTAAGGAAACAGTAACCAAAGCAAATTTTGGTGCACCATTCATCGCTATGGCATCAGAGAGATTCACAAGCATTGCTTTACGCCCTATCTGAGACATAGTCATCCACTCTCGTCTAAAATGTATATCTTCAAAAAAAGCGTCCATACTGTACAACGTATCACCAACGACTGCAGCATCATCACCTATATATTTAGAGTTCATTCTTGCAATAAGGTATTGTTCTTGATCTAATGTACCGTCACTTGGCATGTATGTTTTCCTCATCTTTAATCAGTAGGTAAAATTGTAACATAGTTCCAATACTTTTGCTTGAGTTCATGATAAAGTCAGAAGAAGAGCATTTATTTTGAATCTAAGACAGATCCAAATCAAACCAACGAAAGTAACACCTTCATCTTTCTCTTCAACATTCTTAAAAATATATAATACATTTAATTTCTAAATAGATATAATAAGCCTAAATTGCAAACAAAGGACATACAGGTATGGATGTTAAAATCTACGAATATGATGCGGTTATTGTTGGTTCTGGTTTAGCTGGATTGGCTGCAGCTAAAGAATTGACTGAAGCAGGGAAAAAAACAGCTGTCATTACAAAGCTTCACCCACTAAGATCACACTCAGGTGCTGCACAAGGAGGCATTAATGCTGCCCTTGGTGCTGAAGACTCAATAGAACTTCATGAATTTGACACAGTTAAAGGTTCCGACTACCTTGCTGATCAAGACTGTGTTGAGCTCATGTGTACCAAGGCTCCTGAGACTATCAGATGGGCAGAACGTATGGGAGCTGTTTTTTCTAGAAATGAAGAAGGTAACATTGCGATACGTCCTTTTGGGGGACAATCACAGCCTCGTGCCTGTTATGCGAAAGACAGAACAGGACTTACCCTACTTCAAACCATCTATGAACAAGCAGACCGTGCAGGTATTGAAGTATATGACGAGTGGTATGCTGCAGATATCATTTATAAAGATGGAAAAGTCTCTGGTGTTATTGCCTATAACATTAAAGACTCTGAAGTTGCTATTTTCAATGCAAAAGTAAGTATGTTTGCCACTGGTGGAAATGGTAGACTCTTTAGATTTAACTCAAATGCACATGCCAATACTGGAGATTCTCTCTCCATAGTTGCACGTCATGGATTGCCACTTGAAGATATGGAGTTTGTACAGTTTCATCCATCTGGGCTTGGTGGTTCAGGTGTACTCATCTCAGAAGCAGCACGTGGTGAAGGTGGCCGTTTGTTCAACTCTGAGGGAGAACGCTTTATGGAAAAATATGCACCAAATGCCATGGAACTTGCATCACGAGACGTGGTAAGCCGTGCTATTATGGAAGAGGTACGTCAAGGACGTGGTGTAGGTAAAGACGGTCAATCAGTCAATCTTGACTTGACACATCTTGATCCTCAAATCATCCTTACACGCTTGCCAGAACTACGTGAGCTAGCCATTGCTTTCCAGGGACAAGATATGCTTAAAGAGCCTATACACATCTCTGCAACGGCACACTACTCTATGGGTGGTATACCTACAAACATCGACTGTCAGGTACAAAAAAATGCTGCAGGAGACTTGGTAGAAGGTTTTTATTCTGCAGGAGAGTGTGCTTGTGTCTCTGTACATGGGGCCAACCGTTTAGGTGCCAATTCAGTACTTGAAGCGATGCTCTTTGGTAGACATGCGGGTGAGAATATGATAAAAGCTATTGATGCTGGTGTGAGTTTACGTAAAGCCAGTCTAACCGATGCTGATACTTGTATCAATGAGATGAATACGATTAAAACATCAAATGGAAATGAAAGAGTACCAAAACTAAGAGAAGAACTCCAGATTGGTATGACAGCCAATGCTGGTGTATTTAGAACAAAAGAATCTTTAGAAAAACAACTCACACTGATTGATGATATTTTGGTGAGATTTAAAAACATTCGTATCGATGATAAGTCTAAAACATTTAATACAGACCTTCAAGAAGCTATAGAACTTGGACATATGATAGAATCAGCCAAAATAGTAGTAGTTGGAGCGATAAAGCGTGAAGAGAGCCGTGGTGGTCACTACCGTGAAGACTTCCCAACAAGAAATGATGAAAAATTCATGGTACATACATATGCTACAATGGATGAAAACTATAATGTAGACATCGAGTGGGGTAAAGTTACACCAGGTAAGTTTGAACCAATGGAAAGAAAGTACTAGGAGAGCAAAATGAGTGCAAATAAAAAAGTAACACTAAAAACCTTTAGATTTAATGCTGAGACAGACTATCTTCCATACTATAAGCATTACGAAATGGAAGTAGGGAAAGATGAACTTGTCCTTGACCTTCTGAACCGAATCAAGTGGGAACATGATGGAAGTTTTTCTTACCGTCGTTCTTGCCGTCATGGTATTTGTGGTGCCTGTGCCATTAAAGTCAATGGTAAAGCCACACTTGCATGTAAAGTAAATGCTTTAGAGCTGGTAGAGCTTTTTGGAGATGAACTGGTCATTGAGCCTAGTTCCAAAAAACGTGCCATTAAAGATATGATTATAGATAAAACTGACTTCTGGGACAAACATGCAGCTGTTAAACCTTATGTAGTCTCTGATGTTGATCCTCATCCAGAGGCTGAAAGCAAACAAAGTATAGAAGAGTTTAACAACTTTTTAGACTCAGACCTTTGTATTCAATGTGGTGCCTGTCACTACTCTTGTCCCGCACTTGAGGTAAATCCAGACTTCCTTGGACCAGCAGCCCTCAATGCTGCCTATAGATTTACTATAGACCCAAGAGATGAAGCAGGTGATGAACGTCTAAAAATTACTGCTGAACAAGGTACTGGTGTATGGGACTGTGTGAAATGTTATGAGTGTGCAGAAGCATGTCCAAAAGAGATTGATCCTATCGGAAAAATCGGTAAACTCCATAACTTACAATTTGTACGTGGTGTCGTTGAGTCAAATGTAGCGACACGTCATGCTGAAGGTTTCCTAAGAGGTATGAAAAAGACTGGCTTTTTGGATGAAGCAGATATAGTTACTTACTCAGAAGGTTACTTAGGCATGTACAAACATATTGGGACTGCTCTGAAAATGTTGAAAACAGGTAAAATACACTGGCATTCAGGCATACCATTTATCAATTCTATCCCTAAAATAAAAAATCTTGATGAAGTACAAAAACTCATCGAAATTTCACAAACCAATAAGCTGTAAGGAGAAAATGATGAGCGAACAATTACACTATGCACTATTTACAGGCTGTACTGCCAAACAGTCTACCCCTGAGTTACTTTCATCTACACTTGCAGTAGCTGAAAAGTTAGGTATCAAAATCACCATATTAGAAGAGGCCTCATGTTGTGGAGCATCTCACCTACAAGATTTTGATGAATTTCTAGCACACGTACTGAATGCACGTAATATTTGTTATGCAGAAAAGTTAGGCCTTACGATGATTACTATTTGTAATACCTGTCAGCTTAACTCTGCTATGACGAAACATGCTTTAGACAAAGACCCTGAGCTTAAAGCAAGAGTCAATGAAAAACTTGCAGAAGTAGGATTAGAGTACAAAGGTACATCAGAAATAAAACACTTCCTCTATACACTGATAGATGAATATGGTTTAGATAATGTTAAAAATAAAGTGACAGTACCACTTTCACATCTTAATATTGCTCCATTCTACGGATGTCATAACATCAGACCATCAGAGTTACATGGAAATGCTAATGGAGGAGAAAATCCATACAATCCTAATTCACTCGATCGTCTCATAGATGCACTTGAAGGTAACCCCGTCAATTACGAAAGTAAAAATAAATGTTGTGGTTTTCACGTAGAACTTCAAGCCAACCACACTTCTGAAGTCCTCTCCGGCAATGCTTTACTAGATGCTCTAGACAATAATGCGGATATGATGGTAACACCTTGTCCTCTATGTCACCTCAAAATGGATACCTACCAAGACAGTATTGGAAAAGTAATGGGACGTGATATAGAACTTCCTGTACTGCATATGCCACAAATGGTTGCACTTGCATTAGGATGTACAGAAAAAGAAATAGGTCTTAATTTCCACGTACAAAAAGCAAAACAACTTTACACAGCATAATACATGTTTCCAAAGTAATTACTTTGGAAACACAAACAAATTGCGAATAAAGAGAAGAATATCAGTGCAAAGCAAGAATCTAAAAATAAATAAGACTATTTTAATCCTATTTAAATTTTCTTATGATAAGATTCTCTTACAAAAACTTTAACCAAAGGATACAATATGCCAAAAATTAACAAATACGTAGACATCTCAGAAGTAGATAGAGAAGCAAAGAAAGACCTTATCGACAGACACTCACCATTCATCCACTGTGCTGATACAGCAACTGCTGGTGAGCCATTTGAGGTAA
This sequence comes from Sulfurovum sp., assembly GCA_026982075.1. GTDB lineage: Bacteria > Campylobacterota > Campylobacteria > Campylobacterales > Sulfurovaceae > Sulfurovum. The sequence continues at coordinate 31,434 of JALSHU010000103.1, forward strand.
CAGTAAAAATGGGTAACGAATACACTCACCCAGATGATTTCGATCACTTCATTGAAACAATAACACTTTTTAACGGTGAAACAAAATTAGCAGAAGCTACATATGTTCCAGGAACTCTTGGAAACACAAAAGCACACAACACAACTACATTTACCATTATCCCAACTGGTAAAAAACTTAAACTAGTAGCTCACGGTTACTGTACTAAACATGGTATCTGGGAAGGTACTGAAGTTGAAGTAGCAGTTAACTAAATGCACTTAGGTAGGGGATTTTCCTCTACCAATATATATTCTCATTCACTCACCATCGTTCTCAAGTATACCTAATATAAAAACTATCTATTGTATATCAAAATATAGCTTTTTCCCGCACCCCTACTTTCTCAAAATATCTTTAGCTATAATATTTTAAATACAATGCATTAATGTTATACATCTATCTAAGGGTTTCATATGCTATACAACATACTATTACTCACTTTTATACTATTCCTAACTGCTTGTGGTTCTAATTCTAGTGAAAATAATACTCAAGTATTTACACCTCAAGAAAAAATATTTGTACATAATCTTTTTTTAAATGAGTATCTCTTTTATGATAGTGTCACTTCATCTATAGACTATACCTTATTTGATTCACCACAATCACTTATCAATACACTTCGTATTTCACCTCCTGACAAATGGAGTTTTACACTAACAGCAAAAGAATATGAAGATTTTGAAAATCAAACAACTGCTGGCTTTGGTTTTGGATATACTCAGGACTTTACTGTTTATCTTGTACGTATTGGTGCACCTGCCTACGGAAAACTTTTAAGAGGAGATAAAATTTTATATATCAACGGACAAGATGTTACAGCCAATCTTCTTACTGATGCAAGCCAAAATTTGGGCATAGAAACAACCTTCACAGTATTACGTAAAAATGAGCAGATAGATATAGCTGTTGTGCCCAATCCCTACACATTTAAAGTCTCGTTAGGAAAAATAATCAACCAGAATACAACAAATATCGGTTACCTCCGTTACGATTCTTTTACAGAAAATTCTATATCAGAACTTGAAATGCTATTTACAACATTTAAAGATGCCAATATTTCTGAACTCATCATTGATCTTAGATATAATGGAGGTGGTTCCGTTATTACTGCCAGTACTTTACTTGATAACATATCAAATGCTTACGCTGGTCAAAGACAAATCTACCTAGACTGGAACGCCAATTATAAAACCAAAAATGAAACCTATACCTTTGAAGATACTGACTTACAAGATGGTAATGAACTCACGATGCAACGTGTTATTTTTCTTGTCACAGAAAAATCTGCATCTGCCAGTGAGCTTGTCATTTCTGCTCTGACTCCTTACTTGGGGGAGAGCAATGTCATCACTATAGGTACCAATACACATGGCAAACCCGTAGGTATGTCAGGACGTATATACGGGATAAACTACTATTTTTTAGTCAATTTTTTTGTTAGAAACAATCTCAATGACACAACAAGTTTTGATGGTATCTCCCCTACGTGTTTGGCAGAAGATGATCTCACTCATCTAAGAGGTGATACCAATGAAACCATGCTTTCTACAGCGCTTTATTATATACAAAATGATGCATGCCCTTAAGAGTTTTGAAAGTATAATTCATAATGAAAAACCTTAAAAATGCGCTTCTGTTAAAACAACTATACCAACTCAAACAATTAGGGTACAAATACACTTCAGTATCTGCCTATCAAGAGACAGAACCTGACCTTACTTTACCAAACAACCTATATGCCTTAGAGAAACAAGCCAAAGAATGTCATCTATGCACACTAAGTAAAGGGAGACAGAAAGTCGTTTTTGGGGAAGGTAATCCCAATGCAAAACTCATGTTTGTAGGAGATGCACCAAGTAGTAGTGATGACAGTGCAGGTAAGATATTTACAGGACGTTCTGGTGAGATGCTTAGTAACATGCTAGAGAATGTTTTAAAATTATCAAGATCTGATGTCTATTTAACCAATATCCTAAAATGTAAATCTTTAGTGCATCAATCTCTCTCTCCCTCACATGCACATACTTGTCACCCATATCTTCTTAAAGAAATCAGTTTAGTCAAACCAGATATCATTATCACCTTAGGTGACACTGCCTATCACTATCTCACAGGAGATACTACTGATATGAGTCAAGTAAGAGGTATCGTACAAGAAAAAGAGGATTATACTATCATCCCCACTTACCATCCTAGTTATTTACTTAGAAACCCCAGTGCCAAGAAAGTAGTCCTTGAAGATTTGTTAAAAATAAAAGCATTGATATAAATGTGAAGATACTTCACATTTTTTTGACATTTTTTAGTTAGACTCCATTTACGAAAGATATTACAGTTTAAAGGAAAGGAACAGTATGCATCAAAACAACCATATATTCGCATATATTATCAAGTTTGCATTGCTATTTTTTACCCTATTCCTTTTTACCTCTACAGCTGTATCAGCGAATTCTAACGTAGTCGTGACAGATGATACATCATCCTACACTGATTTTAAAGTAGATTATCTTATCGAAAAGCCAAACCAACTACTCACTATAGAAGAAGTTTCTACATTACCATTTACAAAACATACAAACAATGCTTTTAGTTTTGGTTACAAAAAAAATAACTTTTGGTTTCGATTTACTATTCAAAACAACTCAAACCATGAAAAAGATATGGTTTTGGAACTTACTGAAGTCATTCATAAAACAGTTGACCTCTATGTTGTCTCAGATACCATCGTACATCAAAAAAATGGTTTACGTATTCCCGTGCAAAACCGTGAAATAAAAGAATCTACACCCTCTTTTCCGCTACATTTAAAAGCAGGAGAACATAAAGAAATATATCTGAAAGTTGCAACTATATATGGTCTTTTTGGCGCCATTCATCTAAAAACAGAAGAACAATATCAAAAAGATATACAACTGAAAAAATACCTTTATCTTGCATATTTTTCGGGGATACTCATGATTATGTTCTATAATATTGTGATTTTTCTATATTTGCGAGATAAAATGTATTTTTATTATATTTCATATGTATTTGTTTTCATGCTTTGGGCTGCCAACTTTAAAGGTATTTTACTCCCTTATACAAATATAGAAATATATAATTTATTACAAATGACCATTCCTATCTTTTTTACTTTACTGATACTTTTTTCACAATCTATTTTAGAAACAAAAAAATACTTTATACGATTACATAGAATACTCAATGGTTTTATAGTTGTTTGTATAGTCACATTAATTTGGATGTCTATATCTATAAAGAGTGGTTTTTATTTTATGAATATTGTGGCTACACCCCTGTTACCATTTTTATTAATCGTGGCCATTTGGGCCTTATATAAAAAACATACGATTACTAAAATATATCTTCCCGCACTCACTGTCTATATCCTAGGTATGATTCTACTCAGTTTAATGGCTATTGGTATATTACCCTATACTGTTGAGCTGAGTCATGCTGCTATGATTGGGGCTATTTTTGAAATAGTTCTTTTCTCACTTTTACTTGCATACCGCATCAGTATTGTACGTAAAGAATCCCTAGAAACACGTGAACAACTTTTAAAGCAACAAAAAACGGAGAGTACACGCCTTTTTCATGCCGTTGCTGAAAAAACCATGGCATTAAATCTAGCAAAAAAAGAACTTGAAGAAGAATTAGCCAAAAAAATTGCTTTGGAAAAACATTTAAAACACCTGGCATCTACAGATCCGCTTACAGGGCTCTATAACAGACGTGCCTTTTTTGATATATGTGACGTAGAAATGAAAAATGCAAGAACTGATAACACACAACTTACATGCCTCATTATTGATATTGATCATTTTAAACATATTAATGATACCTATGGACATGATATCGGAGATAAGGTTATTTCAACTCTAGCGAAATTAATGATTGATAACACGAGAACTATGGATTATATAGGAAGAATTGGAGGAGAGGAATTTGCCGTCTTGATGCCAAATACAGATATGGATTCGGCTTTTCAAATCGCTGATAGGTTAAGAGAAAATATTGCAAAAAATGAAATAATACTAAATCCAAGTGTTATTTCTATATCTGTAAGTATTGGGTTAAGTTATTTAACACATGAAGATAAAAATATACATACACTTCTTAAACGTGCAGATACTGCCTTGTATGAGGCAAAAGAAAATGGTCGTAATCAGGTTTGTTATCTCTAGTCACATACAATTTTTAAAGCTACACTACACAGTCTTAGATATCTTCACGTATAAGCAGGATAATGCATTACCCTTCACTTTTACTAAGAAGTGGCAACAATCTCTTCTATAACTGTCACAATATTAGGGTCTTCAAGGGTAGAAGTATCCTGCGTAATCTTTTCCCCTTTAGCAATAGAACGTAAAATACGTCTCATAATCTTACCCGAACGTGTTTTAGGGACATCAGGCACAAAAACAATATCATCACAAAGAGCAATGGAACCAATTTCTTTTTTAATCACCTGATTAATAGCTACTTTCAGTGCATCAGATGCTTCTGAAGCATCATTAAGAACAATATATGCAAAAATACCTTCACCCTTAATAGCATGTGGTTTTCCTACGACAGCAACTGTTGCTACAGCATCATGTTTATTGATAGCAGCTTCAACTTCAGCTGTACCCATACGGTGTCCCGATACATTAATCACATCATCTGTACGTCCTGTGATAGTAATATATCCATTCTCTTCCATCATCGCACCGTCACCCGTAAAATACACAGGTATTCCATCTTTTTTACAGTCACCAAAATATGCTTTTTTAAATCTATCTGGATCTTTCCATATATTTCTAATCATAGATGGCCAAGGGCGTGTGATACACATCAAACCTTTTTCACCTATGGGTGTAGGTGTTCCATCTTCATCAATGATTTCAGCAATAATCCCAGGAAGTGCAAATGTCGCACACCCTGGTTTGATAGGTGTCGCTCCAGGAAGTGGAGATATCATATGCCCACCAGTCTCAGTTTGCCAATACGTATCAACAATGGCACACTTAGAATTCCCTACTACTTCATAATACCATTTCCATGCAGGCGGGTCTATAGGTTCACCCACTGTTCCAAGCACTCTTAATTTACTTAAATTATACTTTGTAGGCTCATCTTCTCCTGTCTTATGTAGCAAACGAATAGCAGTTGGTGCTGTATAAAACTGTGTAATGTTATGATCTTGTACCATTTTCCATGCACGTCCAGCATCAGGATACGTTGGTACCCCTTCAAACATCAATGTCGTACCACCAGCTGCAAGAGGGCCATAGACAATATATGTATGTCCCGTAATCCATCCAATGTCTGCAGTACACCAATACACATCACCATCACGTAAATCAAAAACCCATTCTGTAGTCATTTGTGCCCAGAGAATATATCCAGCAGTTGAATGTTCTACTCCTTTTGGTTTTCCTGTACTCCCAGAGGTATAGAGTAAAAAAAGTGGATCTTCTGAATCCATCGGCTCAAAAGCGCAGATATCTGACTGTACATCTATCATATCATTATAACAATGGTCACGCCCCTCCACCCATGTGATGTCCTCAAAATTTCTTTTTACAACAAGCACCGCTTCAACAGACTTGCCATTTTGGCTTAAAGCATCATCTACCACATTTTTCAGCATATATGGTTTACCTTTTCTAAAGGCTCCATCAGCAGTGATAACTACTTTTGCCTCCGCATCTTCTATACGGTCTTTCAGTGCCTCAGCAGAAAACCCTCCAAACACGATAGAGTGTATAGCGCCTAAACGTGTACATGCGAGCATCGCATAGGCTGCTTCTGGTATCATTGGCATATACAAAACAACTCTATCCCCTTTTTTGATACCAAACTCATTTTTTAGTAAATTTGCCATTTTGTTTACACGGGTTGAGAGCTGCCCATAGGTAATGTATTCTACATCTCCTTTATCACCCTCAAAAATAATGGCATTTTGCTCTCTCTTTGTTTCCAAATGTCTATCGATACACTGATTAGATACATTGAGTTTACCATTGGTAAACCACTTATAAAAAGGTGCATTAGACTCATCAAGTACCTTATCGTATGGTGCTAACCATTCTATCTTTTCATCTGCAAAACCTTTCCAAAAACCTTCATAGTCTTCTATCGCCTTATTTTGTAATTCCCAATACGCATCCATACTTGGTA
>JALSHU010000104.1 GCA_026982075.1 Sulfurovum sp.
TATAGTGATGAAGAGATACTTGATACCTTAGATAAACGTCCTTTAACACAAGAAGACATAGAAGCACTTTTTGATGAACAGAGTCAAAACAGGGTACAAAATCTACTTAGAAAAGAAAAAATAAAGCGTGTTTTGACAAATGGTGTAGAATTTTATAAAAAAGCCTAAAAAACCCTTGACATCAAAGGTGTTTTTGTCTATAATCTCACCCACGAAACAAGCACTTGCTTTTTCTAAACATTGTTCCGGCATAGCTCAGCGGTAGAGTAGATGACTGTTAATCATTTGGTCCGAGGTTCGAATCCTCGTGCCGGAGCCACTTATATAATCCAAAAAATTTCATTTCATTCAATCATTATTCTAATACAATTTAAGATTTGTTATACTTCTGTATCCTAAAAGAGGGTTTTATGTGCAATTTAACGAATACTTAAAACAATGCAGACAGCAGAATAATCTAACACAAGAAGAACTTGTTCATGATTTATATAGCCATAACATTGAACTGTTCAAGGCTTTAGATACAGGTACATTGGGGAAATGGGAAAGAAATGTTACTAAGCCCAAAGTAGCAAAACAAGTAAGTATTATCAAGTATTTTCAGAAAAAAACAGGTATTGTGCTACCTTGTTGGGAAAAATACTCTTCAGATGAAGCAGAAATGCTTATTAGTAAGATAGGTATGCTGAACCTTATAGGTAAAAGTAAAAAACATATTTATGATTTTCCATCTGAGACAATGAGTGTAGAAGATATGCATGTAGCCCCTTTACGAAATTTTGACAGGATGGATGACCTTATTGAAATGAATATGCATTTACATCAAAGTATCAACCATGAATCATTACAGATAAGTAAAGCACAATTCAAAGAGTGGGCATACCACCCAAACAGTCTTTTTTTGGCATGTAAATATAAGGGATCATTTGTAGGGTTGTCTTTTACAGTAAAGGTGAAACAAGAAACTTTTGATAAAGTATTGAACTTTGCAATGAAAAGGAGTGAAATCACTACAGATGATTTTGCATCATTTGATGAAATAGGTTCTAGTCTTATGCTTGGTTTTTTTGCAGTCAACGAAAAGGTTGCCGTTTTACTTTTCATCCGCTATTATGCTTATCTCATCGCAAATCAGAAGTATATATCTGATATAGGGGCAGTTGTCAATTCAGAAGATGCCATCAAGTTGGTTTCAAATATGAATTTAGAATACTATAACAGTCATATCACAGATGATAATGTCAAAATCAAAGCGTACAGACAGACACTTCCTGAAGCGTTAGCATCCGAGTATGTTGTAAAAATGTTACTTACAAAACAAGAGTGCCCTGAAGAGTAGCTACTTTTGTTCCACTATAAAATGTGAATCCAAAAAATATTTGCAATAGTCACGATAAGGATAATCCCTAAAATATTCAAAACCATACCGTAAGTCGCCATGGTTTTGATGCTGACTACACCAGAACTCATAGCAATGGCATTAGGGGGAGTGGCAATAGGCAACATGAAAGCATAAGAGGCACAGATAGTAGCTATCATCATGATGAGCGTTGCATCTATACTACTTTGTTCTGCGACCTTAAAGAGAATAGGAAGCATGATAGAAATAAGTGCTGTATTACTGGTGATTTCGGTTGTAAATGTCACTATAGCTGCAATGAGTAGTAAAAACAGAATTATTGGCATATGAGTAAATGCAACGAGATAGGAAGCTATCTCACTTGCCATTCCTGTCTGTGTGAATGCGGCTGCTATTGCAAAACCAGCACCAAAAAGAAACATGATTTGGTAAGGAATATTTCCATTATCTTGTGTCCAGTTTAAGATGGAAAAAGGTGGTGAAAATAGAAGTAACCCAGCTGTAAGCAGTATGCCTGGTTCACTTAATCCCAGTCCATCATAGTATGGTTTTAGAGGGGCATTGATGAGTAGTATAAAGATGAGAACAGCAATGACATAGAGTACTTTTTTTTGTTTTTTGTTTAGAGGTTCAGTGACGAGATTGGCTTCCAAATAGACATCTTTGAGGCCTATACCCATGATAAATCCGACAAGTATAAACATGAAAAATACTAAAGGGGCAACCATGTATATCCATTGGACAAAAGGGATAGCTTCCATACCCATTTTTTCCATAATACCCATAAGAATGAGGTTAGGAGGTGTGCCTATGGGAGTAAGTATTCCTCCTATACTCGCACCATAGGCAATACCAAGGGCTAAACGCATTTTGAGTTTTGTATCTTCTGTTAGGAAGAGTGCGATGGGCAGTAATAAAAGTGTGGTGGTCGTGTTGGAAAGCACAGAACTCAATAGTCCTGAAGTGATAATGAGGGCAAAAATGACACCTCTTGCACTACTTGGAAACAGGCGTAACATCTTACTGGCTATAATTTTATGTAAATTGGTTTTTTCTACAGCGATGGCGATTAAAAATCCACCTAGGAAGAGGAAGATAATAGGGTTGGCATAATTTACAGCTGTCTCTTTTGTGGACAAGATACCAAAAGCAGGGAATAGTATAATGGGTAGCAGTGAAACTACGGCAAGTGGTAGTCCTTCATTGGTCCACAGTGTGACCATGAATACGATGACAGCTACCATAAGGGACTGTTGAAGTGTAAAAAATATAATCATGATACTAAAGGTGATGAGACCTAAAATGTGAGCGATTAAAATTTTTCTTGTTTGTTTTGTCAGAGACATCTACACTCCTATTCTTCTTCAAACTATCAATGAGTAGTAATATTGTGCCTCATAAAACTTAAGCTAGGTCATAGAGATATATAATATTTTATATGAAGTTAAAATTTGATAAAGTGAAGAGAGCAATAATTAAAATGTGGATGTATGCATGAAAAGTATAAAAATAATCTCTCTTATGATGTGCTTGGGTACAGTTTTGTTTGCCAATAAGGAGATTGTTGTAGACTTGTCGGAACAGATGGCTTATGCAATAGAAAATGGATATATTATTTTTGAAGGTCGTATCTCGTCTGGTAAAAAAGGTAGAGAGACACCAAGTGGTGAATATATTATTATGCAAAAGAAGCGTCATCACAAGTCAAACTTATGGCCCAAACCAAATGGTGGTGCAAAAATGCCATATATGATGCGACTTACGAACTCAGGTATCGCAATGCATTTGGGGTATGTTCCTAACAGACCGGCATCACATGGATGTATCCGTCTTAAACAGGGTTTTGCTCAAAAACTATTCCGTTGGGCAAGGGTAGGTACAGTAGTGACGGTTGAGGGAAGAGGACAGGATTATATAGATGCACAAAAGTTTATGAAAGATTATTATGGCAGTGATTATGCTGTGATGGATGTTTATGAGTGAGACACATCTTCCATCATCTCAAACCAATCTCTACTAAACTGTCTCTTGATGTAAGATTCATGATGAGGCACAGCACATTTTGAACAGTCTTGATGTATGGCATCCTCACTAATGAATTGTCCTCCTTCTTTAGAGGATATACTACAAGTAGAATAGAGGGTTTTCCCTTTTCTCGTGTTAAAGCCTTCATCTTTAAACCTGAAGTTAGGGCAGGCACAGAGGTAGCAGTTTAATGCTTTCATATCATGGCATTTTTTATTGTCTTTATAAAGTGGACAAAAATCCAGCTCATTTTTGACCATATTGTCAAATCTGAAGTAGCGTATGACTTCATCGGGGCTGAGATGTGTGAGTTTTGCCATAATGGCTTTGTGCTTTTCTCCATGTTCATGGAACCAAGAGCTATATGACATTGTCTATCCTTATGTATTCTAAGTGGGCTATTTTGTTTTTTGCATAGCCTAAAATGGCTAATATCTTATGGAGTGTGCCAGCATGTGCGCAGACAAGTATCTCCTTACCATGAGGTATATCTTCTAAAAATGTATGTATACGTGTTGTAAATGCTTCTGGTGGTTCATCACAGAGATAAGCATGCCATGAGGCTTTCTCTTTTACAAAATATTGTTTATATACATCTAGGTTTTCATGTTCATTATAACCTAGTCTTTCAACATCATCTTTAAAGCGTATTTCTTGAAGACGGTGATCTATACTATACTTTTTAATGCCTAGCATCTCTAAAGTTTGTTGACAGCGTACAAGGTCGGAAGAGTAGACAAAATCAAATTTTTGTTGCATGAGTAATGTGACTTTTTGTGTATTAAATAATTCAGGGTCTATAGGCAGGTCTGTCATCGGGATGCGGCTATCTATATATTTTGTCTGTAAGGCTGAGTGACGTAAAAGTGTTAAAGCCATAGCAGTAAACCCATCCAGTAGGTTTTGAAAAATTTATATTTCAGATGACTTCTATTGAAGTGAGAATACGAAAACGGTAGTTCTATAACGACACGCTTAAACACACCTTCCCCTTCTTTATAAAATATGATAATGAATATATCAAATTTTGGCTGAAGTTAAGTGCCTTAACTGAATGCTTCTTATATGTGTTCTCGTTTGAAACTTTTAATAATAAGAGCAATGACTATGATTTCTATACCTATGAGTAAAAAGTGTAGGTGATACACCTGTGTTTGGTTTTGGGTGATATTGTAATGTTCTAATATTTTGTAAAAAACATAAGAAAGTCCCATACCCATCAAGTAGCCTAATTGTTTGGCAGTATCGAGTGTGGTAAGAAGAGAATCAGTTTTTAATAAGAGCGTTTCCACACGTACAAGATAAGAGCCAAATACAAATGTTATTTGATAGCCTATATAAATGATTAGGGCAGTCTGATAGGTGTAAGGGTAAAGTAAAAAATAGAACATCGCAAGGAGTAAAAGTATTTCCACTAAAAGTGAAATACGGAAAAACCATGGTGCATTGAGAATATGATGATACAACCTTGCAACAAACAGCATCCCCAAGGCCAACAGTACTCCGCCTAAAGAGTAGACAGAAGGTTGAAGTGGTGCATAGAGTGTAAATATGGCTCCTACACTCAAGCCCAAAAAGAGAGAGTTAAAGAACTTGTATCTGATAAACCATTTTGGGATGAGTGTTAGCATGAAATATTATAGCTTAAAAACTGTATTTTACTTTAGCATACACAGAACGTCCCTCTGTTGCGTAGCCATAACTTGATTGGTACGTTTTATTAAAGATATTTCGTGCATTGATGCTTAGGTCAAAGTCATCCATAATTTTTGTACCAAAGTTGAGGTTCCACACCGTATAATTTCCTGTTGAAACTTCTGAAGCCACAGGGAAACCACCATCTGTATCTAGTCTATCACCTATATACAGTACATCCACACCAAAGAACATATCGCTAGAAGTATAATAGTTTATAGATGCGTTAAGTGTATCTTTTGCACGTCTGATAAGATCTGTGCCATCTTCTTTTTCAAAGTCAAATAGGTGGGTATAATTTGCAGAAAATACTAGACCCAATGATGGAAGTGAGTATGCACTTTCTATTTCAAGACCAGAAAATTTTGATGTACCATTAATATTTTGATATCCTCCTATAAAAGTGATGGGATCAGAAATATAATCAATAGCATCTTCAACTGTATTATTAAAATAGGTTACAGTAAGTAATTTCTTATACCCCATAGAGATATCATATCCTTTTGTATAGCTAGGTTTTAAGAGTGTACCCAATGTTGCATTTGCCAGTTGATAGGCACTGGGAGCATCATATGACGTATAATAATTTGCAGATGAATTAAAGCCTTCAAGAAAAGCATGTGCATGTTTCAGACCTATTTTATACGTGACTCTGTTCTCAAATTCATCATAGTTGTCATATCTGATATTCGTCTCAAGTAGTGTATTTGTATTGAAATTGTAAGTGTTTGAAAGATAAACAGCTTTATTGGTATAGTCTGCTTTACTCTCAGGAAATGCATTAAATTGGTTAAACCCGTCTATAGTGTTGTATTCTAAACCAAGGATAGCTTTCCCACTTGTATAGGTGTATGCATTGATGAGTGAATATTCATCAAGTGTTGCTCTATATACGTTATGGTTGTCTCCAAAAAAGCCTGTAGTATAATAGTCTCTATCATATTCACCTTTACTTGCATGGAGTGTAGCACTATAGTTATTGCGAGTATAAAAGTAATCCAATGCTAGATTTGTTTGTTTAGATGTTGCATTACTGTAGTCATCATTTTCCTGACCTGCAGAAAAAGTGTCATCAAACTCTGTATCAGTATCGATGAGATTATAGCTGAGATTCACTCTATTGTTTTCATTAAAAGTGTATCCTAGTTTGAGGTTAATATTTTTATTTGTATATCCATCTTTTTCAGCACTTCTTGGTGCAAGCGCAGAAAATCCTTCTGTATCGAGATAAGAAGCTAAAATTTGTGCAGTAAGTTTTTCACCTTTATAAGAGAGTTGTGTCTCTGCACCTTTTGTGAGGTAAGAGCCATAACTCAGACCCACATAACCATGTACACCATCTTGCGCTTCTTTTGTGATGATGTTAATAACACCAGCACTTGCGTTACTCCCCCAGATACTTCCTACTCCACCTTTGAGTATTTCAATTTGTTTAATATTGCTAGTGGTGAGACTTTCTATCAATGCAGTGTTATTGGTAGTACTTGGATCATTGAATCGCATACCGTCTATGAGTATAAGTACCTTACCAGAGTCTGCACCTCTGAGAAAAAAAGATGTTTGTTGTCCCAGTCCACCAGAATTGGTGACAGAGATACCAGCTACAGTTCTAATGGCTTGATCCACTGTTTGAAAACCGCGTTCTTCGATATCTTCAGCGGTAATAACTGTGATATTTGCTGTAGTGTTTTGGATCGATGTTGGCACTTGATTGGTAGATATAACGGTGATATCTTCAAGAGTTGTTTCTGCGTATGTCGTTGTAGATAAAAGTAGTGTCGCCGTGATGAGGCTAAGTGGTTTTGTTGTCATGCTTATTCCTATATATTGTTAGGTACGGTAGTCACCGTACTTTTTGGGTTAAATAAATTATAAAATTTGGTTTGAATTGCAGTCATACCACAAGGGTATGTCCTATGGGTTGTTAAAATCTATACTGTCAGTACAGGCGGAGCAGTCTTATGTGGTACAAGCGAATATGCAAGTTTATGGTACTGATAACTGCAGTCAAGAGTACATAACTTATGTAAAGTAGAGTACATTGCAATGACTGCAAGTGAGAAGTACTGTTTGTTATGTCCACGGAGGTATTTTTTCATAAGTGGAATTTTACATAAATTAAAGTATTATCTGCTTAATTATTTATAGGAGATTTCATGGCAATTGAAACAGTACAATCAACAGATGCATTTAAAGCATTGGTAGCAGAAGTGACTTCACAAGAAGGCTATAAAGAGCCTATAGCCTTCGGTATAGCACGTGTAGACAGAGGTCAAAAGAATGCAGAGAAGATACTTCAGGCTAACTTTGGACTCATTAACTGGAAAGAGAACTTTGGGTCTGCTGCAGTTTTCATCAAAGCATTGATAGAAGCCAAATGTGATGTAGATTTTTCTGGGTCTGAATTTGTAGCGACACTCAATGAAAACTTTGTACAAAATGCTATGGCAGCTTTTGCACCATACCTAGCAGAAGCAACGGGTGAAGCTCACAAAAATGTACAAGTTATCAAGACACTTGCAAATATGGAAGATATTGGTAAAAACTTTCGCATCGTCTTTTTGTTTGAAGATGCAAATGCTAAGTCTGTAGAAGCTGTTTATCTTAAACTATATGCACTTTCTCAAGGTAAGGCAGCGCTTAGAAAAGTCAACCTAAATGGTGCATTTGGCATTCTGTCCAACGTTGCATGGGTTGGAAATACTCCTTATGAGCTAGATTATCTAAGAGACAATGAAATAGAAATGAAACTTAACGGTACCTACCCAACTGTAGACTCTGTTGATAAGTTTCCAAGATTCTTGCAGCACATTATTCCTGCGGATAATACACGTATACTTGAAGCTTCAAAAGTACGAATGGGTGCACAACTTGCAGCTGGAACGACTGTTATGCCAGGTGCTTCTTATATCAACTTTAACGCAGGAACATTAGGCCCAGTAATGGTGGAAGGGCGTATTTCCTCTTCTGCTATCGTCGGAGCTGGTTCAGATGTGGGTGGAGGAGCGAGTATCTTAGGCGTTCTTAGTGGTACAGACGGTAACCCTATCAGCATTGGTGAAAACACTTTACTAGGAGCAAACTCTACTTGTGGTATACCTCTTGGAGATGCATGTATCATCGATGGTGGTTTAGCAATCTTTGCAGGTACTAAGGTAAAAGTAGCACCTGAAGAGTTAGCTAAAATAAAAGAGGCAAACCCAGATGCTGTACTTGAAAACAAAACAAC
>JALSHU010000105.1 GCA_026982075.1 Sulfurovum sp.
AAACTCATCACGTACCACACCACCCACACGCTTAGTAGGTGAATCAGCTACTGCTTCACTAGAGTTAGCTGTTTCATAGTCCAGTATTTCATGATAGAGCTTGTCATACTCTTCATCTGTGGCTATGGGATTGTCTTCTACATAGTAGGCATGTGCCCATATTTTAAGTTGTTCTATTTTTTCTAAATATTGGCTCTTAGTCATATTGTATATCTTGCATGTATGATGGCATTACGTGTCTAAACTTACTTGATTTTCTAAAATCAAATACTCTTCTATCATCACCACTACTTTTGGTACACCCGTTGTTGCAGGTTCATGTAACACCGTTTTAAAATACTGATCATGACTTGGATCTGCATCTAAATTATTTAAAATAGAATTTTCTACATGTTGGGCTAGTGATGCGGTATTGATTACTTGTCCTGAAGTTCCCAGTACAACCAACATATCTGCTGCGGTAGTCAAGACACTCAAAAATGCATACTTAGGTGCATCCTCACCAAACATCACTACATTATGTCGTACCTTATCGCTATAACATTTCGGACATTTCTTACCCTCTTGACTCTCATAACCTACATGAAATTCTGTCTCACAACTCTCACATCTTAAATCTGTCAGTGTGCCATGTAGATGTATGACTTCTTTGCAACCTGCCTTTTCTAACAGGTTATCTACATTTTGTGTGAGCATAACAATGTTGTTTGGATATTTGTTTTTAAGTTCCGCCAATACATAATGTGCCGTATTTGGTTCCTTGTTAGCTAAGTCTGCTCGTCTTGCATCATAAAAGTCACAGACTTTTTGTCGGTCACGCTCCCATCCTTCCACAGAACATACTTCCTCTACGCTATGCTCCTCCCACAAACCATCACTGTCCCTAAACGTTTTTATACCCGACTCTGCACTTAATCCTGCACCAGATAAGATATATATTTTCTTCGTTTGTTTTGCATCTTTCATTTTACTTCCTATTCATTATTTTAATACTTCTGCTACCGCCAAAGCCTGTACATGTTCTTTTACATCATGACAACGTACAATACTCGCACCATTTTCAACCGCTTTAAGGTGGATAGCCAGCGTCCCAGCTAAACGTTCTTCTACTGGAGTCGCAATCACTTTATCTATCATTGATTTTCTACTCGCACCTACAAGTACTTCACAGCCAAACACTTTAAAGTGTCCCATATTTTTAATGAGTGTAAGGTTATGTTCTAGTGTTTTTCCAAATCCTAGCCCCACATCTAAGATAATGTTTTTTTTCTCCATCCCCAAAGCTTCACACTTAGAGATACGTTCTGCAAAAAACTGACTCACTTCAACCATCACATTCTCATAATCAGGATTCTCCTGCATGGTTTGAGGTGTACCTTGCATATGCATAATACAAAGTTTAGCTTTATACTTTAAGGCCAGGTGTATAATAGATGTATCACTTGCACCAGTAATGTCATTGATCAATCCAAACCCACTTTTGAGTGCATATTCCACCACTGCGGGGTTATAAGAATCCACAGAAAATATTGCTTTTTCAAAAAGTTTTTCAGTAGCAATAGCATCACAGATAGGTTTGATCCGTTCAAGCTCGACAGACTCAGTAACTTTTGCTGCATTTGGTCGAGAAGAGACTGCACCGATATCTATCATCTTAGCCCCTTCTTTCATCATCTTTTTAATCTTTTTTATAGCATCTTCTGCTAAAAAGCGACTGCCTTTATAAAAACTGTCATCATTGGCATTGATGATACCCATAACCTGTGTTGGATGGTTTTTAACAGCAAGAAATCGTTTGAGTTCTTTTGCCACACTTTTAAGCCCAAAAGGTTGCGCTAACTCTTTTCGAGAAAGTATCTCCATATGTTTAACTGTACCTATTAGTATACAGTCATACGTAGGCATTTCACAGAGTATCACACCACTTGGAACAGCAAGTTCTGCACCTATACTCAAAGCATCTTGTTTCAAAATATTTGCTGCTGGTGTTTTGAGATCTTTGATAAAGAAATAGAGTAATTCCATCTTCTTAGCCATTATCCCTATACCGCCACTCTCCACCTCAATTGCTTTGAGGGCAGCATGTTTATTTGCCATAGAACCAAGTTGATACATATACAAAGTTATTCCTTTTAGAGAGAATAGAGACTATTTTAACGTTTTTTTCTTGCTAATAATTTTAACAATAAGGTATTCAGTACAAAAGGAGGAGGAGACCCCATATCGAGTGCAATATATACATTGCTAAATAAAGAAAGTGTTTTTTCATCCAAATCATATTTTTCAGAAACCATAGCTTCTTTCACAATCCGTTCTACTATATTTTTCATCTTTTTTACATCGGTGCGTTTATGAATTTGTATAAATTCATAAACAGATGAAAGTGAAAGTTGTTTCAAATCCAACGTAAGGTCTTCTTCGTCTTTCTCTTCTGTAAGCACGCTAATAGGTAGCCGTGAACGTATCGTATCTAAAATAGTGGCTTTACTGTGTGTAAGAAGTATAAACTCTTTATTTTTAGGCGGTTCTTCTATTACTTTAAGCAGTTTATTTTGAACGATAGGAGAAAACATTTTAGCACTCAAAATAATAACCGTCGTCTCTTCACTTGCCATATAGGCTTTTTCTATGACCTGCTTAGCATCGTCGACTGAAAAAGCTTTGTCTGCTTCCAAGATTTTGACAATACGTTCATGGGTACGTTGTGCTTCAAGTTTAGCTACCGTCTCGTCAATCTTTGAAGTCACTATCACTTGAGAAGTTAAATTCATGCTTCTAAATCAAGGTCCCCAAAAAGTACAGCCGAAAGTGTTTTATCAAACAGTTTATACAGTTGTAAAAGTTTAATATCCAGTAAAGTATCAGAACTTCGCAGTGCAAAACTGTTCTGGACTTCTTCATCCATAATCCATAAAAAACTATCATCACATCTAAAAGCCAGTTTTGTATAAGGATGTTCACCTTTACCTATATACCAGATATAATACCCATTTGGGTAAGAGATTTCTAACATATCTTCAAGAAGTTGTAACTCTTGTGTGGAATGAATATTATGCAAATTGGGAAAACATTCTGAAAGTTGATAAAAAGGTAAAAGTGGTCGATTCTTTTCTAAATCATTGACAGACTTTAAAATGTATTTTCCAAACCATTTATGTGACTCATCTGTCATCACCAGTACTGTTTTTCCTTCTATGCTTTGAGCAACAGCACTTTTAACCAAAGGCGCCCACTCATAACGGTACTCTTCCATCCATGAGAAACATGACTCTTCTTCGCGTATGGTCTCAAGTGTCCATTTAAGTAGTTGCTGCATTTTCCAACACTTACTTGTCTAGCTCGTAAGCTTTATGCAGTGCGCGGATGGCTTGTTCCCCATGCGCTTCATCTACCACCATAGAAACTTTTATCTCAGAAGTAGATATCATCTGTATATTGATATTTTCATTAGACATGACAGTAAATGCTGCTGCTGCCACACCTGTATGTGACTTCATGCCCACACCTACAACAGAAACTTTACAAACATGCTCATCAAAATCCATACCTTCTACATCATGATCAAAAGTTTCCATAAGTTTTTTCGCATTTTCATGTTCTGAGTGCGGTACCGTAAAACCTAAGTTTGTAGAGCCGTCTGTACCTCTATTTTGGATGATCATGTCAACGTTAATATTTTCACTTGCCAACAATGTAAATATCTCTGCAGCAATACCCGGTCGGTCTGAAACCCCTCGTAAGGTTACCCTAGCTTGATTTTTGTCTAATACTACACCCGATACCAATACTTCTTCCATATTTTCACTCTCCTCTGTTATCAATGTACCTTGATTATCTGAAAAACTACTTTTTGCATAGAGTTTCACATTTAACTTTTTTGCCAGTTCTACAGAACGACTTTGCAATACCTTTGCTCCCAATGAAGATAACTCCAGCATTTCATCATACGAAATAGTGTCAAGTTTTTTTGCATTTGGTTCTATACGGGGGTCTGTAGTATAGATACCGTCTACATCTGAGTAAATCTCACATTGGTCTGCCTTAAGTGCCCCAGCAAGTGCTACAGCTGAAAGATCTGAACCACCACGCCCAAGCGTAGTAATAGAGCCATCTTTATTGACACCTTGGAAGCCTGCTACAATGACTATCTTCCCTGCATTAATCGCAGTTTGCATTGCCGTAGGGTCTATAGACTCAATACGTGCATATGTATGCGTGTCATCCGTCACGATACCCGCCCCACGTCCTGTCATAGCAACAGCATCATAGCCTCGTGCCTGCAATGCTATCGAAAGAAGTGCGGCAGTAACACGTTCTCCTGATGAAAGTAACATATCCATCTCTTTTTTTGCGGGCTCTTTTGTAAAATGTTCTGCATATCCTATCAGTTTATTGGTCTCTCCACTCATTGCAGAGACTACCACAACGATATCATTACCTTCTTCTCTTGCTTTTGCCACACGGTTGGTCACATTTTCTATACGTTCCACATCTCCAACACTTGTACCACCATATTTATGTACAACTAACATTTATATCTTTCCCTTTTATCATTATAGATTTTCCCCAAACGCACAAAGTCAAACTCGAATGTACACTTCCCTTTTATATAAGTCCCTCTTCTATAAAATAATCAATCACCTGACGGTATATTTTACGTTTAAAATAGGTTACTTTTTTAAATAACTGTTCATACTCCACAAACTCATACTCTCTAAACTCTGGTATATCGTAGGTATGCAAGTCTATGGTTGCTCCTTCTCTTAAACGTACCAAAAAATATTTTTGCGTCTGTCCATCAAAAGGGTACGTTTTACCATGTGAAACTTTAGGAAAATCATATGAAATCCATTCAGGAAATTCTCCTAAAATTTCTATGTTATTACAGCCTATCTCCTCCAACAATTCTCGGCTCAAGGCTTCTCTAGGTGTTTCACCTTTGTCTATGCCCCCTTGAGGAAACTGCCAAGCATTTTTAATATCACTTCGATGTGCCACAAAAAATTCACATTTATCCGGATATCTTGAAGAGAGTATAATAGCTGCTACATTTGGTCTATAGCTTTTTTCATTCTCCATGTATACTCATTTATTGTCTAATTAAATACAGAGATTAAACAGAAGTCTCTAATTTTCTGTTATTATTTTATCAAAAAAATGGTTATATCCTTTTGAAAGTATATCAATTTGTTACTCTACATTCATATCCCTTATTGTGATTCAAAATGTCATTATTGTTCTTTCAACACCTATGTAGACAAATTTGACACGCGAAGTGACTATATGCAGGCACTCTATAAGCAATTAGTTTTTGAGTTGAAACGCTTTAATGCGACAAAAAACTCTATAGAGACATTGTTTATAGGAGGAGGAACACCTTCTACTGTTGATCCAAAACTCTATGCACCTCTTTTTACACTACTTAAACCCTATTTACAGGAAAATGCAGAAATTACCACAGAAGCAAACCCAAATTCTGCAACAAAAGAATGGCTAGAAGGCATGAAAAAACTTGGCGTAAACCGCGTAAGCTTTGGGGTACAAAGCTTTCATACAGAAAAACTCAAAGCACTCAACCGAGCACACAATCCAGAACAAGCAAAAGATGCTATAAACCATGCCAAGGCTCTTGGATTTGAACATATTTCTTTAGATCTAATTTATAATTATCAAGGTGACAGTGAACTACTTCTTCTAAATGATATCCAAACAGCTTTTAGCCTGCCCATTGACCATATCTCTGCCTATGAATTAACCATTGAAAAGGGTACTAAGTTTTCAGAAACACCTGAAGCACGTCAAGAAAATGAAAATCTTGCTTTCTTTGTAACTTCTGAGATAGAAAAAAGAGGATTCAATGCCTATGAAATATCAAATTTTGGAACGTATCAGAGCAAACATAACAAAGGCTACTGGGAACTAAAAGATTACATAGGTGTAGGTGCAGGTGCAGTAGGTTTCTTAAATGATAAGCGTTTTTATCCTATTACAAACATAGAATCATACATCAAAGACCCTCTCAACATCACAGAAGAAATACTTACAAAAGAAGATCTTCTTACAGAAAAAATATTTTTAGGTTTACGTTCTACCATTGGGATACAAAAATCTATGCTTACCCAAGAAATGCAAAAAAATGCAAATATACTGTGTAATGAAAAAAAATTAAGGTCTAACACAACACACTATTATAATGACAATTTCTTTCTCAGTGACGAAATAGCACTCTACATTTTAGGATAATTCGTTAAAATACATTAATTAAAAATCTTAAGGTTATATATGTTTGGCATCGGATTTACCGAATTGGTTCTTATCTCCATCATTGCGATACTATTTTTAGGTCCAGATAAACTCCCCGAAGCATTGGTTGAAATGGCAAAATTCATTAAAAGTGTTAAAAAAACCATTGGAGATGCAAAAGATTCTTTTGAAGAAGAGATCAAGGTAGCTGATTTGAAAGAAGAAGCGCTAAATTATAAAAAGCAACTTGATGATGCTACCGCAGAACTTAAAAGTTTTAAAAATATCTCACTTGATGATCTCGATGATGTAAGTTACGATGATGAAATATCAGAAAAGTCCCCAATGGAACAGGTCAAAGCAACACAGAAAGCCAAAGACCCTTATGTAGATGCTCCTAGAGAAATCACCAATGAAAATCCCATAGAACCTAAAAATAATACAGTCACTTTCAAGAAAAAAAATAAAGTGCCAAAAAAAGAAGAAACACCAAAAACTGATGTTAGGGATGATATATAATGTTTGATGATTTAAGACCACACCTTGTTGAACTCCGTAAAAGACTAGGACTATCTGTTTTGTCTATCTTTCTTGCATTTATCGTCGCTTTTGTGTTTCATGAAGCCATCCTTGAATGGATTACTGCACCACTCAATGAAGCCTTAGAACAGGTTGCACATCTTTCAAAGAAGGCTGCTGATGGGATGGTCACTACCCACCAAGTCGGGGGTGCATTTTTTGTTGCACTAAAAGTATCCTTTTTTGCTGGAATACTGGGTGCATTACCTTTTATACTCTACCAAATTTGGCTCTTTATCGCACCAGGTTTATACAATGAAGAAAAGAAAATGGTACTTCCTTTTGTTGTAGGGGGTTCAGTGATGTTCTTTGTTGGGGTACTATTTGCATATTATATTGTTACTCCCTTTGGATTTCAATTTCTTATTACTTTTGGTTCTTTTCTTTATACCCCGCTCATAAATATTGAAGATTATGTAGGTTTCTTTACTAAGATTATGATGGGGTTTGGTATCTCTTTTGAACTTCCTGTCTTTGCCTATTTCTTAGCTCTTTTAGGAATGGTAACAGACAAAACACTCAAAGATTTTTTTAAATATGCTGTTCTACTCATCTTTGTGCTTGCCGCACTCTTAACACCACCCGATGTACTCACACAGCTACTCATGGCCGCACCACTTATTCTTTTATATGGGTTATCCATTCTCATAGTGCGTGCAGTAAACCCTCATATTGAAGATGAGGATGAAATAGATTAATGTCCCTTGATTTACTCACTACAAGTTATGACTATACACTTCCAAAAGAGTTTATAGCAACCTCTCCTATCCAGCCTCGAGACCATGCAAAACTTCTAGTTTATGATAGAAAATCAGATAAAATTACACACACGACATTTCAATATATATTAGATTATATCCCCAGAGACTGTCATGTTTTTTTAAATGACACACGTGTTATAAAGGCACGTATCTTTGGAGAGAAAGAAACTCTAGGTACACCTAAAGAAGGTTTTATACAAGGTGGGGGTAAAGTAGAACTCTTATTCAACAAACCTCTTGATGCACACCACTATCTTGTACTTATACGTGGAAAAGTACAAATAGGCGCAAAGCTTATTTTTGATGATAATTTGGTGGCAACAGTGACAGCATTAAATGAGGATGGCTCTCGGGTTGTCTCATTTACTCATAAAGAAAAAAAGATTCGATTTGAAGAGTTGGTACTGGTTCTTGACCAGATAGGACATATCCCTTTACCTCCCTATATGCAAAGAGAAGACAATAAACAGGATGAAACTGACTATCAAACATTATTTGCGAAAAATGCTGGTGCTGTCGCTGCACCTACAGCATCACTGCATTTTACACCTTCACTCTTTGAA
>JALSHU010000106.1 GCA_026982075.1 Sulfurovum sp.
TCATTAAACTTCTCCCGCCCAGTACTCTTAGGATAATCCAATGCAAAATACGCATCTGCCATCATCACATCTAGTAAAGTATAGTCTACCTTTCCAGACTTAGCCCACGCTCCATCTTTGTCATAATCAAGATTCTTATGTTTTTTTATCCACATATCCATCAACACATTACCACAGCCCGTGTCGTACCCTACAAGTGTATCGCCTAGCACTGTAATATTTGCCATGCCACCAATGTTTACCACAGAAACAGAGGTATTAATATTACTAAATATAAACTCATGAAATGCAGGAGCAAAAGGAGCACCCTGTCCACCAAGTGCTACATCTTTACGTCTAAAGTCTGCGATTACAGGTATGCATGTTGTAGCAGCAATGATGTTAGGATTTCCCAGTTGCATTGTAAAAGCATATTCACCCTGAGGGTCATGCCATAATGTCTGCCCATGTGAACCTATAGCTGTGATGGTGGAAGCATCTATGTTGTGAGACACAAGCAAGGATGCCACAGCCTCTGTAAAGAGCAAGCCTAAAGCGTGATCTGCCCGCCCTACTTCTTCTAGGGTACAAGTGCCTGATATCATAGAGAGTAGTTCAGCTTTAAGTTCTGAGGGGAAGGGGTATTCTATAGCATGTATAAGCTTACATGACTTATCATTTATTTCACAGAGTACTACGTCAACACCATCTAACGATGTACCTGACATAATGCCAATATAGTGTTCTTTATTCATTTATATATTTCTTTAATAATGCCAATAGGACAATGATTTATTACATGTATACAATAGTTGTTTATACTATAAAGATTATACATACTTAGAGCTTAATGTGATTTAATCATAGAACTATCGAAGACAATCAATCTCATAACAGTATGTGTATAAGTAAAGTTCAACTATACTTCACCTATTAATACTAGTGAGGTAGATATGAAACTAAGCAATCGAGCCAAAAATATAGCACAATCTGAGATAAGAGCAATGTCTATCCTTTGTAACGAGAAAAACGGACTCAACATGGCACAAGGGCTTTGTGACCTTGATGTGCCACTTCCTGTGTCTCAAGGTGCAAAAGAAGGCATAGACAGTGGTAAAAATACCTATACCTCCGCATACGGAAACTACAAGCTAAGAGAAGCTATCGCTAAAAAACAAAATGATTTTTACGAGCAAAATGTCGAGCCTGACAATGTCTTAGTCAGTTTAGGTGCTACTGGTGCTTTTTATGCCACGGCCATGTCACTACTCAATGAGGGTGATGAAGTTGTACTTTTTGAGCCTTACTATGGATACCATGTTGCCACACTAGAGTCCATGGGTTGTAAAATAAAATACATTAGAACTGCCCCACCAGAGTATGCCATAGACTTTGAATATCTCAAAAGTCAAATATCTGAAAACACCAAGGCAATACTCATCTGTAACCCATCAAACCCTAGTGGAAAAGTGTATACAATACAGGAGTTAGAAAAGCTCTCAGATATCATCAATCAAAATGACCTCATTCTTTTTAGTGATGAAATGTATGAACACTTCGTTTATGACGGACTTACGTTTATATCTGCATTGAGTGTTGAGGGTTTAAAAGAAAGAACAGTAGTGATATCTGGATTTTCAAAAATATACTCTATCACAGGATGGAGACTGGGTTACGCTATTACGCAAAAAAATATCATCGATGCAGCCTCAGCATTGAATGATCTAGTGTATGTCTGCCCACCTGCCCCACTACAACACGGCATACTCAAAGGCTTAAATGAACTGCCAATGTCCTACTATACAGATGTAGCCAAAGCACATCAGCTAAAAAGAGACAAGTTCATCAAAGCACTGAATGAGGTGGGTTTGACTGCCCAGTACGTCAAAGGTGCCTACTATGTACTAGCTGACATCTCAAAGCTAGAAGGTGAAGATGACAAGCAAAAAGTGCTAACACTTCTAGAAAAGGCAGGTATCGCCACTGTTCCAGCAAGGGCATTTTACCAAGACAGCAAAGATATTCACTTAGCAAGGTTTTGTTTTTCTAAAAAAGAAGAAGAGTTGGATGAGGCTATTGAGCGTTTGAAGAAATTGTAAATATTTAAAGACTAGTTTCTTTGATTCTCTTTCCCCATCATCATTACTCCGTAAGCCACAAATGTACCGCCCAATATCTGCCAAGCAAAGCCAAGTTTAAAGCCTAAGAGTTCTCCTAGACTATCGCCTAGTACATAAGGCTGAAGTAGAAGCACTGTCATAAACCCACCTATTAAAGCAAGAGGCACAGTTGTGGCATTGCCACGTTTAGTAAAGATAGCTGCCCCAAATACACCAAGTAGCCCTGTATAAGCAAACGCCATCACACCAAGAGCAAAACTAAGCAATGGTAGCTCAGTGTAGCGTTGCCAGTAGTAGCTTAGCATCGCCATAGCAGAAAGTGCCACAGCAAAGAAAAGTACTGCATTTCGCCCTGCTTTGACAAAGTGCATCTCATCTGTAGAACCCTGTTTCATCTTCCATGGTTTATACAGGTCTTCTATGGCTACAGAAGACATCGCACCTAACACTGAGTTAGATGAAGAGAGTGCGGCTGCCACAGCACCCACAGTCACAAGTCCACGCATACCCTCAGGCATTTCGTGGAGTATGTAGTACATAAAAATGGTTATCTTTTCGCCCTCAAACTTTTGCACCACTTCTGTACTTAGCCCTGAGAGTTCGGGATGTTGGTAAAAGAGATAGAGCAATAAACCAATCATTAAAAAAAGTATGGCTACAGGAATAGTCATATAAATACTCATCATCAGTGAGCGCTGGGCAGATTTTGTATCTTTACAGCTTAGTGCACGTTGTGTCATGTCTTGGTCTAATCCATACGCTGCAATGTTTAACAGTAACCATCCACCAAGTAATGCCCATACAGAAAAGCCACCAGACATGGAGAAGTCAAGAAGTTTGAGTTTATTATCTGCTTCCAATGTACTTATGACAGTACTAATATCTGCATTGATACTCACATAAAGGTAAATTAGTACGGCTATCCCCGCACCTATATAAGTCATAGCTTGTATGATGTCGGAAAAAATGATGGACTTCACTCCTCCAAAATAAGCATATGCCAAAGCACCCAACATCAAAATACCTATAGAAACAGCCACATGAGAAGCAGAAATATCTAAAAAAAGTATCATTGAGATAGCCAATGCTCCTATATAAAGTCTTGCTCCAGATGCAAATAAACGTCCTATGAGAAACATGACCCCCGCTTGCTTCTTTGCAGACTCACCATAACGGATGTCAAGCAGTTCATACACTGTCACCGCATGAATAGCGTAAAATCTGGGTATAAGCACTTTTGCGACAAAAATAACTGCTAAAAAGGCTGATATATAAAACCCTATAAATGTTAAATCTTTTCCATACGAATACTCAGGTCCACCCAAAAAAGTAGCTGCAGACTGTGAAGTAGCAAGGACTGAAATAGCCACTGCAAACATAGGCACAGAGTTTCCACCTACAAAATAATCACGTGTACTCTTCACTTTCACACGACTTAAAATCACACTCGTAAAAGTTAATACTAAAAAATATGCAATGAACACACCCCAATCAACTATAGAAAAAGCTGAGTTCATTACTGCCCTTTGGGAGGTGTTTTGAGTTGTAAATTTTTTACTGCTTTACGTACATCAGACATAAATTCAGCACCGGGGTCTGACTTTACGGTTCTGTATCCTTTGTCTTTCTCCAACCATAAAGAAGTAGCCTCCATTTGTTTATATTCGTGATGCCCTATCATATATGTTATGCTTGGGTATTTGGCTTTGAGATATCTCACCAAATCTATATTGGCTTGTAACTGTGCGGGAGTTAAATCTTCTGCTTTATTATCTTTTCCACCAATGTTTTCTATACCTATGCTTGAGTAATTAAGTCCTATCACATGTCTAGCCATCCAGTTTTCCGGCATAAGCCTATAGATTGTTCCATCACGATCTACCATGAATTGTGAAGAGACATTGAGTGCTGAAGCTTTGACAATGTCTTTTCTATCAGTTAAAAGTCTCTGTGGTTTGAGACGCTTAAAGGATTTGTCAAAATCCATCTCCGCTGTCCAGTGTAAAACAATGATTTTAGGGACTATTTCGATATTTGAAACTGTTTGACCGTAGTGTGATTTGATATAGGCTTTTGTCATGGCTATACGCTCCGCCCCAAAATCTATGGGTTTATCTATAATCTGAAGAGGTTGTATAGGTTTTGTGGTACAAACCAAAGGTTTTGGTTTTTCTTTTCCACAAGCAGTCAGTGAGAGTATCATAAGAGCGAGTAAAAGCGTTTTTATCATGTTAAGTCCTAGGTGCCTCGTGAGATTATTGTAGCGTATCTTCTGTGTGTGTTTCTTGTGATCGTAAAAGTATCCCCACAATAATAATAGGGGGAATGCCAAGAGCCACTATATAGCTAGGGATATGTAACAGACCATGTCTGTTAAGATATAAAAACCCCAAAATAAGTATAGCATATGCGCCTAGTCTATAGAAAGAAAGTGCTGCTTTGGTATCTTTCATCGTTTGAAAAAGAGATCGATTGTTTTTGAGTTTTTTTCGTTCTTCTTTTACCACTTCAACAAAATCTTTTTCATCCTCGTGATGTACATCTTCAGAATAAAGGTCATAAGGGTCTTCCAGATGGTCAATCACATCTTTAGAGTCATCATACGTAATAACATTATGTTCTACTCTGGCGTCAACCATACGTTTATACGCTGCTATCGAGGCTGACATCACCAATACCGAGGATAAAAAACCTACTTGCGTACTCCAAAGTGTATTGATATCAAAAAATATTACAGTCATAATAATCCATAGAAAATCAACGATGATGAGTGTTTTAAGAATTTTTAAATTAGTATTTGTCATCATCATCTTCAGCATCATATTTTTCTTGTTGTTCCTGTTTGTACGTATATTTTGGGTCTTGCGCTAAGGTATCAAAAACTTTTTTTTGTTTGGCATAGGCTTTATATACATTTGATATCGCTGCACCTACACCTACAAATACACCTATCCACAATGTCCACCAAGCACCTGTGAGTTTTTGTAGTCCTATTCCTATAGCTACGCCTATCAGAACAGCAACTACGATAGAGATGCCCAAACTCAACCCATCTGCCGCATCTACCAATTTTTTCATTTTAGGTGTTTCTGCTTTTTTATCCATCATATCCTCCTGCATCACATACATTTAATCATTAAAATTCTTTTTTCTCTTCACAAAAAAAAGATACATACTAAAACAAAGTTGAAATACCAATATACCTGCAAAATTTGCTAAAATATCAAAAATACTTTCCCCGCGTTCTGGTATAAATGCCTGTAGACATTCTATAACTATACCAAAACTAAACAAGGCTAATACATTACGTAAACGATGTATTCTCGTATCTGAAGCTCTATTTAAAAGAAAAGATAAAAGAAAAAAAGCGATGAAATGTTCACCTTTATCATTGAAACCCAAAAAAGAAATAAAATCAAGAAAATCATCTGGTAATACCGGTGATAACATTAATGCTATCACTACAATAAAAAAGAGGATTTTAAATACTGTTTTATTTAAATATTTCAAACAGACTCTTTACGCTATCTCTGACATCACTTCATAAGCAGCTTTGATACTCGTATCTATCATCTCATCTGTAGTTTCTGCACAAATAAATCCTGTCTCATACGAAGAACAAGCGAGGTAAATACCACGGTCTAACATTCCTTTATGAAATTTCGCAAACATCTTCGTATCATTGTCACACGCATCTGCAAAGTTTTTTACAGGTTTGTCTGAAAAGAAAAAACCAAACATAGAGCCCCTTACTTCTGTCACCATTGGTACATTAACTGCTGCAGCTGCTTTTGCAAAACCATCTACAAGTTTTTTTGCTTTTGTAGCAAACTCCACATACATACCAGGGTTTGTTTTAAGCTTTTTAAGACTGGTAAGTCCTGCGGCCATTGCCACAGGATTTCCAGAAAGTGTTCCTGCCTGATAGACTGGACCTTCAGGTGAAAGGTATGCCATAATCTCAGCGCTTGCACCAAAAGCACCTACGGGCATACCCGCACCAATGACCTTACCCAACGTTACCATGTCGGGTTTCACAGCTGAGATACCCTGTGCTCCTTTAAGTGATGCCCTAAATCCAGACATCACCTCATCAAATATGAGTAAAGTACCATGTGCATCACATAAAGCTCTTAAGCCCTCTAAAAATGTTTCATCAGCAGGCACTAAACCCATATTACCTGCAATCGGTTCTATGATGACACAAGCGATATTTCCCTTGGCATCTTTGAAACATTTTTCCACCGAATCCATATCATTATAAGTGGCAAGCAATGTATGTTTAGTAAGGTCTGCAGGTACACCAGGGCTTGATGGTGTCCCAAAAGTAGCTAAACCAGAACCTGCTTGTACCAACAGTGAGTCAGAGTGTCCATGGTAACACCCTGTAAATTTCAAAATGTTGTCTCTACTGGTAACCCCACGTGCAAGACGTATGGCAGACATCACAGCTTCTGTTCCAGAACTTACAAAACGTACTTTATCAATGCTGTCAAAAAGTGACACAATCTCATTTGCCAATTGCGTTTCTACCGTCGTTGGTGCACCAAAACTAAGCCCTCTTTTGACTGCATCTATCACTGATGTTTCAATGTCACGATTACAATGACCAAAAATAAGCGGTCCCCAGCTTTGCACATAATCAATATATTTGTTACCATCAATGTCAACAAGATATCCACCCTCACCATGTGAGATAAACGGGGGTGTACCTTCTACACCAGAAAATGCACGAACAGGTGAGTCTACACCTCCAGGTATTACGTGATATGCTTCTTCAAATGCTACGATACTTTTGTCATATGCCATGTTGTTAATCCTCGTTATGTATAATTCTATTTATAAATTGATGGATTATACACTAAAGCGCATAAGAGGAGAAAATTATCAGAATTTATAAAGCTTTAATCCTCTCATTATTATTACACTTACTCCTCTTGCTGCTCTTGACAAAAAACTTTAAAGAGATGCTATTTGTACCGCCTCAAGCGCAAGAAAAAAAAATATCTTTAAACATACAACAAGTCATCACACCACCACCCGCACCCAAGCCAACACCTAAACCCCTTGTCATACCCTCCGTACCCTCTCAGCCTGTTGTGCAAAAAGAAGTAAAACCTACACCTAAAAAAAAAGAGGTCAAAAAGAAACTTTTAGATAAAAGCCAAAAGATTTTTGCACAAAAAAGTAGTGAGGAGAACAATGTCACAAAAGTTGAGCCTAAACCTCAAAAAAAGACAGTCAAAAAAGAAGTGACTAAAAAACCCAAAAAAATAGTGAAACAAAAAAGAAAAAAGAAAAAACGTCGAGTCAAAAAAAGAAAATCCAAACGATCCAATGATCGTCTTGCCAATGCCTTAATGGGCTCAGCCTCCTTCTATCCTACCAAATCACCATCCCCTTCTCGTGCAGGAAGCTATGGAGACAGGATGATAAAAAAACTCTATGGTTCAGAGTTCAACACCTATAGTCCTACACAAAAAAAATTCATCCGAAATAACCTCGGTACCATTCATCGCATTACACAACGTACTCTCACACGTAACGGATACCCAGATGTCGCTGTAAGTACAGGACAACAGGGTACCAATGTCGTTGCATTTTATCTCCATCCTAATGGTGACATTACAGGACTACGACTCAAAAGGCATATAGGTTATGAAGCTTTAGACAAAAATACCTTACAAGTAATCCGTCTTGCCTATAAAGACTATCCCCTGCCCAACAAAAAAACGAAAATTATATTTTATGTGCGCTATAGTATGTATTAAAAAAGGTGTCTATTGCAGTTTTTTAAAAATTATTGGATACATCTATCTATCTGGTCTATCAAAAAAATCTACAAAATCATCTGGTTACTCTCTATTGGTGCATTTTTTATAGGGCTCATAGCATTTTACCTTTATATGAATGCTCTGCCAAGCCTTTCTATTTGGCATACAAAACTCCTAAAAAATGAGTTTCACATACATTCAAATGTGAAAAACTTTACAAGTTATATCCGTTTAGAAGAAAAACTCTTTAAAGAACTTGAAACAGAAATCTACAATAAGGTTTTACCCAAAGAGCGAAACACCATCAACCGATATACCACAAACAGTCTAAGTGACCCTAGACGATGGGATATAAACTGGAACAAAAGTTTTGAGATGCAAGTAAAAGAGCCAAAAGGTGCAGTACTTCTTCTTCACGGTATGTCAGACTCTCCTTATAGCCTTCACCATCAAGCTACTTCTTTATATAAAAATGGATGGTATGTACTGGGTGTACGTCTTCCTGGTCATGGTACTATCCCCTCTGGACTGAGAAATGTAACATGGGAAGAGATGGCAGCAGTCGTTCAACTCTCTATGCAACATCTTAAAGCCAAAATAGGAGATAAAGCTATCCATATTATAGGGTACTCTACAGGTGCTCCGTTGGCATTAAACTATACTCTACATGCCTTACAAGAGAGCTCTACGCTCACTTTACCCTCAAGTCTTATCTTTTATTCACCCGCCATAGGCGTCAGTAAAGCTGCACCTCTAGCTGTATGGCAAAGTCGTTTTGGTTATATATTGGGGCTACCAAAACTAGAATGGAATTCACTAAACCCAGAATATGACCCTTTCAAATACAATTCATTTGCTGTTAATGCAGGAGACCAAGTCTATAGACTCAGCAATGAAGTGCAACAACAGTTTGACACCTTTGAAAAACATCCTAGTAAAAAAACCTTCCCCCCTGTACTAAGTTTTGCATCTATTGTTGACAGTACAGTCTCCATACCCGCAGTTATAGACAAACTATATAATAGACTTCCAAAAGGCGATCATACTCTCGTACTTTTTGACATTAACCACAATTTTAGCCAAAATCACCTCATCAAGAAAGCCAAAAGTACACAAATACAAGCCTTACGTGATACACCCATACATGGCAACTACACCTTTGAACTCATCAGTAATATCAACACAAAAAACCGCACAGTAGAACAAATAATTCACCATAAAAAAGTAAATCCTCTGCCTTACCAATGGGCAAAAGGTCTCTACTCACTCTCCCACTTAGCCATACCCATGAGTCCAAATGATCCACTCTATGGAAGTAAAAATGCACCCAAAAGTCCAGGCATACAACTAGGTCACTTAGCCTTGTACGGAGAGACTGGTGTACTCCAAACTTCTACTGACATACTACTCAGACAGAGATGGAATCCTTTTTATAACTATACAAACGAGAGGGTTTTAGTGTTTTTAGAGGGGAAGTAATATGCATATAAAAATGTCATTTTACAATTTTCATCAACCCATTCACAACCCCAACAGTCCCCTGCACCAACAAAGGTTCACTTTTCGTATCTAGCCACTGTATAATCTCTTTCATCTCATCTTCTCTCATAACCGTACACCCTGCAGTAGGTACTTTTTTGATGTGTATAAAGATGCAAGACCCTGCACCCTTAACAGCCCCTGCTTCATCTATATGGTTATGGTTTACTACTATGCCGTACTTGTAATAGTCTTTTGAAAAACGCATATGCTCAAAACTTTTATAGTCGATATTGACTTTGTTGGAGTCTACTATTTTGTTATACAATTTAGAGTGTACATCATCTACACAGTGGTCTGTTTCTTTATAAACGGTATAAGGGTATCTAACGTTAAAAGGCGCATATCCAAAAGCCTGTTTTAAAGAAAAGATACCCGCAGGTGCTTTGCCATCTCCCTCTTTTTTGATGTACTTAGCGTCTTTAGGTATGGTATGTAACCCTATACCCCATCCTAAGCCATTACGTCCTAGTTTAATGTCTATAGCTTTACCTATTTTATTCCAAGTATTATTCTTCTTTTCATAACGTTGGAGTATTCCGTTTGGAGTTGACCAGTTTTGTGTGCTAACTACTATGAGTTGTTTGGTGTTGGGGAGTTTGGCATGTAGTGTGAGCACAAATATAGTAAGGATTAGTAATATTTTTTTCATAGAATGTTTCCTTTTTGCATAGTATATTGCAACAGAATGTGTTTTTATTGCCTAGATCAACAAATAAAAGAACAAAATGTTCAAATATCGCCAAATTACCCACTTAAAACACATACGATAGTTAAAAAAGTTGCATATTGACATACTTTTTGAAAATCATGAAGAGTGCCATATGTTGTGGACTAATACAGATTCTTGACATTATATATAAAAATATGTTATATGATAATATTGGTTCAATAAATAGTTGAAAAAATAAATCGAGACATTTTCAAAAAGGAGAAATACATTATGAATCAACAAGAAAAGCTAATTACACCAAGCGATAGAAGTACGGTACTTAATGTTATTGGAGTAAACATCACTGTACTCACTGATTCGAAAGCACAAAAGATCACCCTTCAATCTGGTAATGAAGGTGCAGGCCCACCTCCTCATAGCCACCCTTGGGATGAATCATTTTATGTTACAAAAGGCAGTGTACAGTTTATTTGTAATGGTCAAACGACCAACTGTCACGAAGGCACTTTTGTAAATGTACCTGCTGGCACTGTACATGCATTTAGCTTTGGCGAAGGTGGTGGTGAGCTGATTGAAGTAACAACATCCAATAGTAAAGCCATTGAAATGTTCTCGGCACTCGACCGTGAAATACCGCCAGGTCCACCAGATGTAACAAAAGTTATAGAAGTCTGTGGCGAATATGATGTTGAATTTCATCTTTAAAAACACCAAATAAGTCACTTCATCGGACAGTCAAAAACATCACATCCTTTGACTGTCACAAAAGCTATGCCCCCTTTCGACTGCCACTGTATTTTGACGTTAACGTCTCAATTCCCTCTTATAAAATTGAATGTCCCTATGCTATAATCCAATCAAAACTACAAGGTCACCTCATGGAATACGGAATACTCTCAGTTGCCATCCCCATACTCACCATCATTTTAGCCATACTAACAAAAGATGTTATTGTCTCATTAATAGGTGGAATCTTTGCTGGTTTTCTAGTTTTAAATGCGTATAATCCTGCAAACGCATTTATAGCACTCTTTGATGGTGTTATTACACTTTTTTCAGAAGGTTGGATAGTCAAAACGCTTTTGTTTATGCTGCTTATCGGTGCTATCATAAACTTACTTTCACGTTCAGGTGCAGTAGAGAGCTTTGTGGTTTACCTAAGCCAAAAAGCAAAACGCATAGACTCTCCCAAAGGCGCAATGCTTTTAGCCTACATCATAGGCATACTTATCTTCATAGAGTCTAGTATCACTGCTTTGGTAGCAGGTACAGTAGCCAAACCTCTCTTTGATAAAAACGGCGTAAGTAGAGAAAAACTAGCCTATATCTGTGACTCAAGTTCGTCACCCATCTGTACGCTCATACCTCTAAATGCATGGGGCGCTTTACTCTTAGGACTCATAGTCACTGCCATAGATGCTCAAGTCATCTCTGGGGATGCTGTCTCTCTGCTCATCGCTTCTATACCATATAACTTTTACTCTATCTTTACCCTACTCATTTTACTCGCTACCATACTATGGAAATGGGACATAGGTCCCATGAGAGAAGCCCAAAAAGAGGCGCAAGCCATCCCTTGTATCACACCCATAGTAGATTCCACAGTTAAAGCCACACCCTACAAAATGGTGTTGCCATTACTCGTGATGATACTTATGGTTCCTGTAGGATTGTATCTTACAGGGGATGGTGACATTTTTAAAGGCTCAGGCTCTACTTCTGTTTACTATGCAGTGATAGTGACACTTTTGTTCGTTTATGCCTACTTTGTACCTAGCAAATCTCTCTCTCATACAAGCTTTTTTAAAGGGATGTATGAAGGTATGGCACACATGTTGCCCGTTACCAGTATCTTGATTTTTGCACTTCTCATAGGTAAAGTCATCGGTGATTTAGGTACTGCGGAGTACTTGGCTACACTCTTACAAGGTAACATCTCTCCTGTGGTGGTACCCCTGCTTATCTTTTGGGTAGCGAGCATCACTGCATTTTCTACGGGGACAAGCTGGGGGACATTCTCTATCATGATGCCCATAGGTTTAGCACTTGCAGCTACTTTACATTTGGACATCCCCTTAGTCATCGCTGCTGTGATTAGTGGTGGAATCTTTGGTGACCATGCCTCTCCCATCTCAGATACTACTATTATCTCTTCCATGGCAGCAGACTGTGACCACATCAGCCATGTGCGAACACAGTTGCCTTATGCATTGCTAGGTGCTGGGTTGGCTAGTGTTGGTTTTTTACTGTTTGGATGGATCAACATTTAGTAAAAAAATTGAACCCAAAAACCAAATTATGTTAAAATAGAATCAAAAGCAAAAAAACTGGAATACAAAGATGCCTACAAAGATACTATACATTGCCCGTCATGCCAAGTCTGATTGGGGTGACAATACACTCAGTGATTTTGAGCGCCCACTTAATCCAAGAGGAGAAAGAGATGCCCCTTTTATGGCAAACCTCCTTAAAACAAAAGGTGTCACACCTGAACTGATACTCTCTTCCCCTGCCAAACGTGCCAAAACAACAGCTGAACATTATCATGAAGCTTTGGGTGGTACGCTTCGTTTTGATAAACGCATTTATGAAGCATCTCACATTAGCCTTCAGTATTTAATAGAAGAGATGTTTCAAGAAGTAGATAGCCTGATGATGGTAGGACACAACCCTGGGCTTACTGCCCTCAATGACATGCTCTCAAATAAATCCATCTATAACTTGGCTACTGCTGCAGTAGTCGCCATAGAATTTGAAGATGGTGTCGCTCCACATAAGGGAAAACAGAAGTTTTTTGAGTATCCTAAAAAATATAAATAATGTAAATAAATCTGGAAAAAGTATGAAATTATTAGTCAGTGCCTTAGAACCTTCCTCAAACCTCCACCTAAAAGAAGTACTTAAACATATCAAAGATGTAGAACTATTAGGTATTTTTGACAAATCACTGGGTACACCTCTTCATGACATCTCTGAAATGGCCATCATGGGTGTGGTAGATGCCATCATAAAGATACGTTGGTTTTTTAAAGTAGCCGATGAGCTAGTCACATTAGCTAAAGATGCAGACAAAATACTCCTCATGGACTCTTCAGGATTTAACTTGCCTTTGGCCAAAAAACTCAAAGAGAAGTACCCCAATAAAGAAATCATGTACTATATTTTACCCCAAGTGTGGGCAAGCCGCCCAAAACGTGTAGAAAAACTGGAAAAATACTGTGACAAACTTCTGGGTATACTCCCTTTTGAAGTAGACTATTATCCCCAAGGAAAAGCACAATATGTTGGTCACCCTCTATTGGATGAGATAGACATACATCGAAATGAAACCCAGACAAAAAACGTCATTGCATTTATGCCAGGTTCTCGTGCTTCAGAGATAACACGACTCATGCCTATATTTTTAGAACTACGACGGAAACTGGGTAATGACATCCGTCCACTTCTTGTTATACCTCCTTCATTTAGTAGAAATAAAATTGCCAGACTCTATAGAGGTAACCGTGAGTTTGAAGTCCTGCGTGATACTCACGAAGCACTCAGACGCTCAGAATTTGCATTTATCTGTTCTGGGACTGCCACACTTGAGGCTGCACTGATAGGTGTACCCTTTACCCTTGCTTACATCGCAAAAAAAATAGATTTTTTTATAGGTACCAAAATACTGGGTATCAAACAAGTAGGTCTTGCAAACATTATACTCAGCAACTACAATCATACAACCCTACACAATGAGCTACTGCAAGATGAAGTAACCGTTGACAATTTATTACAAGAGTACTACAATACAGACCGAGATATCTTCGCTCAAAAAGCAGAAGAATTAAAAGCATATCTTTCTCATGGTAGCAGTGAGAATGTAGCAAAAATCATTATGGAATCATAATCTAAGCTATATATCAAACTTTTGCCCTAGGGCTAACAAAAGGTACATTTGCAAACGTACCCTACAAATATTTAAAAAGGAAAAGCCTTGTTGGTTCATATATGTTGCAGCGTCGATAGCCACTACTTCCTACAGAAGTTACAAGAAGAGTACCCGAAAGAAAAACTGACAGGGTTTTTTTATGACCCAAATATACATCCCTACTCTGAGTACTATTTACGTTTACTTGATGTTAAACGTAGCTGTAAAATGCTAGGTATCGACCTTATAGAAGGTGAATACGATGTAGAAAAATGGCTCTCTTTAGTTAAAGGTTTTGAAAATGAGCCTGAAAAAGGGGCTCGTTGTGGTATATGCTTCGACAGGCGATTTGAAGTCTCGGCACACAAAGCCAAAGAGCTTGGAGAAAGTAGTTATACTTCTACCCTACTCACTAGTCCTAAAAAATCACTCGAACAGCTTAGCGTTGCTGGTGATGCTTTAGGTAAAGAACTAGGACTTACATTTTTAGCACCTGATTACAGAAAAGCCTCAGGCACACAAGAGCAAAATATCATGGCAAAAGAAGATGCCCTCTACCGCCAAGACTACTGTGGTTGCCTCTATGCACTCAACATCCAAAGAGACCAACAAGAAAAACTAGCCGATGAACTCTTTGAGCCTATTTCTGGACAAATCCAACCAGAATCTATAGAAGAACGTATTAAGATGTATGAACACCGCTGGAAGCTGGAAGACAAAAACATTGCCCACAAAATCATCAAACAACGTTTTTTAAACTGGCGTTTGCTTTCAGGTCTCTTACGTGTTCGCAAAGAAGTTGTACCTGCACACTTTTTACCCTACTCCACACTTAAAGGTGAATACAGCAGAGGTAAAATAGAATATACTGTTGGAAATGTCCACCATATGAACCGTGATGAAGTACGTTTTATTACCTTAAGCTATTACAATAACCTGGCAAACACAAATTATCAAACAGTCACTGAGCTTATCTATGCACCTCCTCTTTTTGAAGAGGAAATAGCCTTACGTGAAAAACTTGGTGTGACACCTTATGATCTTTCCAGCATACTCGTTGTAGATGAAATACCAGATAAAAAAATAGAAATCATTTGTCAAAGTAAAACCTACAGTGATGTAAAAGAAGTGCTCCTACCATGCTAAAAAATAAAGTCTTTCTCACACAAACCGATACTACCATCGGTTTTGTCTCACAAAATGCAGATAAACTTACTGCCATTAAGCAACGACCCCCACATAAACACTATATCAAAGCGGTCAATAGTCTCCAAACACTTCAAAGGTTTTCCCGTGTCCCTACTGCCTATAAAAATAAAGTAAGACGGGCTAAAAAAACAACTTTTATTATGCCAAATGGACACTCTTATCGTGTTATAAAAGACAAACATCACCTCCTTCTTTTAAATCGACTTACATGGGCATATACAACTTCTGCAAACCTCAGTAGTAAAGCGTATGATGAAACATTTGCAAAAGAGATGGCAGATATTATTATAGAACCGTTACAAGCAAACACACAGGCTTCAACTATTTATCAACTTGGAAGACATTCTATTAAAAGGATACGTTAATGATACTCTATGAAAATGAAACCATTAAAATAGAAACGGAAACATCTCAAATCCCTTGGCTCAAAATATTTACCCAATACCCATACAAAGAGATGAGTGAAGTACCCAAACACATCCGTACAGAAATTTATGATGTATTAGACATCATTGAGAAAGAGATGTTATCCTACTATAAACCTACGAAGATAAATATCGCTTCTTTTGGAAACTATATGCCACATGTACACTGGCATATTATGGCACGTTTTGAAGATGACAGTTGTTATCCAGAACCT
Organism: Sulfurovum sp.; assembly: GCA_026982075.1. Taxonomy (GTDB): domain Bacteria; phylum Campylobacterota; class Campylobacteria; order Campylobacterales; family Sulfurovaceae; genus Sulfurovum. Next base: position 15,842 of record JALSHU010000106.1, read on the forward strand.
ATGTGGGGAGCAAAACAAAGAAATGCTGATTTACATCTACCTGATTTTACACTTTTTTGTATACAAATTACAAAAAGGCTTAACAATGGAAAATGAAGAACTGCTAAACCTTTATCTTGAAAAATTACGGCTATTGTCTCTTGAATACCTAGATGAAAAAAATATTTCGGTCATAGAAGCTCTAAAACTGTCTATACGCTACCTAGAAGGTGAAATGAAAGGGTACTAATAATACCCCTATAAGGTGTGTATTTTAGACAGATCTTATCGATGTGGTCTGCTTCTTGTTGTTTGATGTGTTGTTCTATTTCTTCTGGTATTATTTTTTCTGTAAGTATTACTACTTCGTGATCTATTCTTTACATGTTGTCTGTTTGAAGATCTATTATACGTATTTCCTCGATTTACATTTCTTTTTCTGCTTCGATAATGATTTGAGCGTTTATAATGGCCTCTACTTTGATAATACCCATGTGAACCATTTACAGCTCTATAACGTCTCCCATTATAGTATCTATGCCCTCTATTATAGTAGTGCCCATTTCTATATCTGTTATTGCCATAATGGTAATAACCATTTCTATAATAACCTCCATAAAAATACCTTCCACCATAATAATAATAGGGTCTATTAAAATAATAGGGATAGCCATAGCTAGCTAGAGCCACATTAACCTGAGGTGCTCCATAGCCATAATTACCATAATACCCATTATTGACAGGCACACAACCTGTAAACAATAAAGTAGAAGTCAATGCAGTAGCAACCAATGCCAAACGTTTTGTTTTAACTGTCATAATATATCCTTTTCTTACTCTTATACTATAAAAGAAAAGTGTAACTATCGTGAAGTTAGTTCGTAAGAAAAATGTATTAGACCTCTCCTCTAAATACCATTTACCCTAAGTAATTTTGTCTTTCCCACCATCAAGTCAATAGTCATCCCAATTCTTTTAAATACAGATTCCTGTCTGTATTCAAGGTTATGTTTTTTACAGATATCTTTTACGATAGGTTGCATCTTTTGATAATAACTCAGAGGCATGTTTGGAAATAAATGATGCTCTATCTGATAATTCAAAAAACCATGTGCAAAATCTATGGCATCAGAACCAGTGTTATAATTCACTGACCCCATAATCTGTCTCAAGTAAAATTCACCTTGACTTTTACTAGGTTCGGAAAACATATAGATGTCTTCTGCTGAGTGGTTAGGCACAATAACCAAGAAAGAATGCAGATTGGCAAAAAACTCAGCGAACAACATAATAATCAAGGCATTCAATACAGCTGCTGTCCCCAACGGTAAAAAAAGTGCTGGGAAAACAACAAACTTCAAAAGTCCATAGGGAAGTAGATATTCCATCCAAAGTTCTAAACCTGCTTTGGTACGGGGGTTTAACTCAAAATCTGTAATTTCTTTTTTATGCGCTTCTTTTAATTTTTTATTTGCCAAAATTCTAAGTGTATTGGGTGCATAATACGTAAACTTCCATGTCCCTGCAAATGCATATACAATAATATAACGAAGCCACATCGGTATCTTAGATTGGATTAGCCACTGTAAATTGTTCTCTACATGATCGGGATCTTCATCTTCTCCCAAATGATAATGGTGCATAATATTATGTTCATACGACCAAGCATCTGGTTTAATCCAATCCATCCAATCCACATAACGTCTTGCACCTTTAGCAAAATATTTTTTTGTATATCGCTCTGGGATATTTGGTACTTTATCATACCCTCCATGAAAGATTGGGTGTGCAGTATTTGCCCATCTTGAAACATTTCCTGTACTTATAAGAAGTGCAGCAACCATAGCAAGAGGCCAAAAAATCCAAGCACTCAAACCACCAAGTATTACTTCAGCTATACTTAATATCAAAGTGAGTGCAAGCCCAGAATATGTAAACATTTTACCCCAACGCTCAAGCTTTAATAAATGCTTAAAATCTTCTTCCCCTACCGGGGTCATAGTGTCTCTAATAGCATCAATATCTTTTTCTAATTGTTCTTTATCTACATCTTCATATGAAGTATATATAGATGCATTACTCCCTACAAGACCATTCTTCTCATGCTTTGGAAAACTTCCCATTTATACCCTCAATATTTTATATAATCTTTATTATATAATAAGCGTAATTAATATATTACCTTTTTAGATATAATTACAAAAATTAATATAAAGAACTAAAGAATGTGTGACTTTAATACCTTAACTGATGACGAAAAAAAACTTTACCATGAAAAATTACTTACCTCTGCTAATAACTTTGGAGGGAAAAACTTCTTCCTGCAACTTCTAGAGGCTATTCGTGAGACAAAACCTCACCCACTGACTTCGGGAAACTCAAGATTCGATATTGAACTAGGAACAATCACATGGAACAAAGTTATTTTTAACGACAAACTCCAGCTCCTCCTAAAAGCACGTGTCAATGAAAGTAAGCAAGACAATCTACTACCAAACCCAGATGAAAAAAATTATAAAAAAATACTCAACCTTGTACGTACACTCAAGCCCATAGTATTTCATGTAAAACCAGCCCATAAAGAAGATGGTTCAGGTTTTTTCTTTCAAGCTTTTGATCTTATTAGCGATACCCAAACAAAACTCAATCCTTTGTTTGATGCACTCTTTTTCTGCTCTGTTGATACAGTTAAAAAAATACTTAACTATTCACCTAAGGCCTAAAAGTGGCTGAGGGACAAAAAAGATCAGACATAAAGTATGGCATGAATGTAGGGATTGTTTTAAAAGAAGATCAATCATCTGGCTATATTACCTATGGCAAAGTGCAAAAAATACTTACCAACTCACCTACACATCCCCATGGTATAAAAGTACGTTTAACTTCAGGTGAAGTCGGTCGTGTTAAAGAGTTTGTTAGATAATGACTCTTTTTATAGATGGCGATGCCTTGCCAAATCTTCTCAAACCTATTATTTTACGAAGTATTGAACGTTTAGCACTTAGAACTAAAGTTATAGCAAACAAAAAAATACATATAGGGTCATCAAAATATATTGAGTACATCATCGTAAATCAAGGTGCAGATGAAGCGGATCATCATATTGTTGCACTCTGCCAAGAACATGACCTTGTAATTACTGCTGATATTCCCTTAGCAGATCGTATCATATCTAAACATGCACATGCTATTGACCATAGAGGAGAACTCTATTCAGTTGATAACATCAAACAATACCTAGCCATGCGAAACCTTATGGAAAGCATCAGAGAAAGTGGTGAAATAACTGGAGGTCCAAAATCCTTCGGACCAAAAGATGCCCATGCTTTTGCAAATCAGTTTAATGCATTTTTAGCAAAACAGTGCTAACACTACGTTCATTTTACCCATAGTTTTTAGATATCACACAACTTTGTTATAATAAGTACCATGATACATATACTAAGCAAAAAATACAAACGTTTTATTTTTTATATTGAAATCATACTTATTCTTTTTTTACTGTCCCTTGCTTATCATTTTATACCCATAAATGATGGTAAAAAAGTATTTTACATTCCCTCATCAAACATACGTGACATTGTACATACACTTAAAGATAATGGCTATGAGGTAACTTGGATAGATAAAAAAATGTTGACACTAAAAAAAATACCTGAAAAAGGTTGGTATAATGTAAATCCCAGTAAACAAGGTCGCTTTTCATTTTTTCTTCACCTTCATACTCAAAAAACAAATGCCCTTATGGATATCATCATATATGCAGGAGAAACAAAAGAAGAAATCACTCAACGTCTTGCAAAGGATATGAAACTTGAGCAAAAATCACTTATTCAACATTACCAAACCCTTGCGCAATTTGAAGAAGGTGATATACTCGCACAGCGTTATACTCTAGCCAGAAATGCAGATGAAAATACAACTATACATTATCTCTTTCTTGCATCCAACCGTACATTAAAAGAATTTCAAAATGTATATATAACAACGCCTATGGATAAGGAAAGTCTTAAAAGGCTCTTTACCATCGCATCGATTATTCAAAAAGAGAGTAACTCTGTACAAGAAATGCCCCTTATATCTTCTGTTATTTATAACCGACTGGAAAAAAATATGCGATTACAAATGGATGGGACACTCAACTATGGTAACTATTCACATACGATAATTACTCCAGAACGTATTAAAAATGATACGAGCCTATACAATACTTACAAACATAAGGGCTTGCCTCCTCACCCCCTAAGTTCTGTCTCAATAGATGCATTAAAAGCTTCAGTAACTCCCCAAGAGAGTAAGTATCTTTTTTTTATGCTCAACCCACAAGGCACACATGGATTTAGTGAAACATATAAAGAACATTTAGAAAAAATTACTGTTTTTAGAAAGCACCAAAAAGAAAAAGAAGAGAAGGAAAAAGTAGAGAACAATCAAACCAAATCATTTGGCATTGGCTTTAAAGCATTTGAAAAATTCAGACTTTAAACAAACGTATAAATTTGTCCCATAAAGAGGGTTCTTTTAAAATTCCTTTTTTATACTCTTCATTTATATATGCATATTCCTCTACTTTTTTAAGATGTTTTTCCAAAGCTTTTGTGGCTTTTTGTAAATGCCTAGGTTCAAAATCATTGTGCATCTAGTACCTTCTCTATCTCATGCATTGCATCTTCATTTTTAAGTCTAAACTTTATTTCTATCCGTCTTGATGCCTCTTTATCTTCTACACCGTTCTTTTTTATTGCGTCAAGATAGGAACGTCCTGATGCTATCACTAATGGCTTAATATTATATTTTTTACTAAACTCTAATGTAAGCAAGTACTCCATCACGGCTAAAGCTCTATCTTGTGAAAGTTTTAAATTATAAATATACCCTCCATCACTATCTGTGTGCCCCTCTATGATAATTTTATCAAGATGTGGTTTGATATTTTCATCTGTTACCAGGGTACCTATATACTCTTCAAAAGCTTTTTTAAGTTCTTCTTTGGCTTCATCTTTCAGTGTAGCCTGTCCTACAGAAAAAAGTATATTGGATGCAAGTTTGAGAGACCCCGTTTTTTTATCTATATTGATTTTAGATCCCAAGGCCTCTTTGAGCGATGCTACAACCTGTAGTTTAATACCCGTTAGTGTTTTAATCTTTGCTTTTTGTCTTTGTAAATTTGCAAGCAAATCATCATATTTTGTTTTTTGCTCAGCCATTAAAGCCAATACATTCAAAAGTTTTTCATCTTTAATCTTTACCGCATCTTTAGCATCTGTCAAAGCACTTGAGAGTACAAGTACTTTATCGTGATACTCTTCGAGTGTTTTCTTTGTCTTTTTCAATGTAGTCGTATTTTTATCTAACATTGCTTGAACCATTACTATTTTAGTGTTAAGTACATCTACTTTTGTCTTGCTTAGCAATAGTTTTTTGTTTAACTCCGAAATCTCAGAAAGTTTTAATTTTATAAGCCTCTCTTTTTCGGATAATAAGAGATTTGACTTAGCTATACTGGCATTTTTAGCTTCTAAAGCTTTTTCCTGTTCAGTTATACGTTTTTTATCTTTTTTTAAATCTGCCATTAATCGTGCTACCAATGTATCTTTTTCTAACATATCATTCTCTTGTTCTTCTACAAGTGCCAAACTTTTTTCTAAAGAATCTTCTTTGTCATGCAACACAGACTTGAGTATAGAAGACTTGGAAACGATAGCACCGATAAGAAGAATAAATACAAAAAGTAAACCTGCCATGAGGTCGGCGTAAGATATCCAAAAGTTACTGTCTGAATCACTTTTATCATGATGAAACATACTATGCATTTTCCTGTTTTTCTTCTTCTTTCAATGTAACCATGTTTTTCAATATGAGTTGATTTTGTTCAGAAATAATACGTGCAAAGGTAGTAAGCTTTTCAACTGCCACGCCTAACTCTTTATCAATTTTGTCAAACGTATGCTCTACAGAACCATCAAAACGTTCCATAGATCGTTGTAAACTTAATGCATTATTGTTAAATCCTTCAATATTCTCTTGCATGGCAGAAACTGCATCTACTGTCTCCTGTCTATTTTGTATGCTTTCTAGGGTATCTCGAAGTTCTGCTGATGCTTCCTGCATGTGTACAGTAAGTTTTGTAAAACTGCTACTGGTATCATGTATGATAGTTGTAAAGTTTTTCAGGTACTGTTCATTTAGCTCTTTGATAAAATCCATATTAAATGTATCTTTAAGTGTCTGGACTATCTGTTGATCTTTTAGTTCACTTTGCATATGCTCGTGTTTGATAAGTTCAGATTTTTTCCATACCCTTGAGCCATATATCTTTTCTAGTTCAAATATCTGTTTATCTACTTTTGCCAAGCCTCTTTTTTCAAAATATGTCCAGATTAAAGAAAGCATAATTCCATAGATAGAAGCATAAAATGCTGTACCGATACCTGATAAGAGCAAAGATATCTCACGGTCTAAAGCTTCGATATCTTGTACCGTAAAATCAGGCATAGATAGAGCTATAGCAATGAACGTACCCAAAATACCAAGCATAGGGAATACAGATGGTGCTACACGCGCAAAATTATCATTTCGAATATCCTTATAATACTCAGCTATAAAATCTTTAACATGTAGTGTAGACTTGGTCTTACCCATAATGGTCAAAGCATTTGCGCGCAATGCGGTATGTAAGTCATCTTCCATACCTGTAAAAGTATTATGCATATGGCAGATACTGTAGTTAGCATTGTGTTTAACAAAAAATGCAAACACAATAAAAATAAAAGCAACAATGATTAATGTATGTATTTCAACTTTCAAAGAAAATATATTTACATACGCCAGTAACAGCCCTAGTAAAAAAAGAAAAGGTAGCAAAAGTATCACTAAAGAATGCGATATACATGAAGTTGTGTTTTTTTGTTCAAGTTGTAGCATAGAAGAATCCTATAATATATAATTGCGGAAATTATACATGATGAATATAAACCAACTATTAACTCTCTACAACTTCATTTTTATAGACTATTTCTTCATTATCACTTATTTTTTCATTTTCCAATTCCGTAAAAAAAACTTGATTTGATTTTTCTTCTTGCTTTACGGAGATATATTTTTCGACCATTTTAAAGATGACTTCTTGTATTGAATGTTTGGTTGATTTCAGCACTGTTTCTACACAATAAGTACCATGACCACCATTCATACCTATATTAGATATCAAAATTTCTGCGAATTTTTTACCACCCTCACGATCTGTCGATTGGCAGATAAGTACATAAACATTTTTAGCTGGATCAATTTCTATTAAAACATCTGTGTTACGCTTCCATTTTTGAAGCCATACTCCCAACTTGATATCATCGGCAGATAATATAATCATCGTGAACGAAACTTTTCCTCTATAGTCCATCAGGTAATAGAGAAACTCTACAGTTGTTCTTAACTTATCCATCACTGTTTTTGCCAACTTGACTTCATCTTCATGAAATGAGACTTCAATATTGGTTCTTCTCTCATGTTGCATCATACATAACCCTTTTGGAAATAATAAAACTTCAAAATATTTAGTTTTGATTTTATAACAAACTATCTTATAGACAGATATCATACAATATTCGCTATAATTCGCATATGCATAAATTCATACTTATTTTTCTATTGTCCACAAGCTACCTGTTGTCAAATATACATGCAATAGTCAGTATCTTACCTCAAGTCACATTTCTTAAAGCCATTGGAGGAGATAAAGTAACGATTGAACTTATGGTTCAACCTGGAAACTCCCCACATATCTATGAGCCAAAACCTTCACAGATGTTGGCTATTGCAAAAGCAGACCTTTATTTTGCGATAGATGTCGAATTTGAAAATGTATGGCTACCCAAATTTATGAACTTAAATAAAAAAATGAAAGTGATTGATATCGCAGATTCTATACCTAAAATACAGATGAAAACGTCCCATCGTACACATGCTCAACATTCACATGAAGGTGATGACCCACATATCTGGACAGATCCGAAGAATGTAAAGATGATTGCACAAAATATATACAAGGCATTGGCACAATACGACCCTGAGAATAAAAGCTATTACAAAACAAAGCTTGAAACTTTTTTAGATTTTATAAACGATACTGACATGAAAATAAAAAAAATCTTTTCTTCCTTAAAAGAAAAACCTACTTTTATGGTATTTCATCCTTCGTGGAGTTACTTCGCTAAAGCGTATAACTTAGAACAAATTGTGGTAGAAGTTGAAGGGAAAGCCCCTAAACCAAAAGAGCTCATCCACCTTATCAAGGAAGCACGAAAAACACAAGTTAAGGCTATTTTTACACAAGCAGAGTTTTCAGATGCAAGTGCACGTATTATTGCTAAAGAATTAGGTATTCCTGTCATTAAAGTAAGCCCATTAGCCCCAAACTGGTCAGAAAACCTCCTATCCATTGCCAAAACAATGACAGGAAAACACTAATATGTCTGTTGTTGAAATCACTGATCTTAGTTTTTCCTATGAAAAACAAACTGTATTGGAAAACATCGACCTCAAAGTAGAAGAGAAAGACTTTCTTGCCATCATAGGACCAAATGGTGGAGGAAAATCCACACTTCTTAAACTTATTTTGGGCATTTATACCCCAAAAAAAGGAAATATTACAGTTTTAGGAAAAATGCCAAAACATAGTCTTACGCAAATAGGTTATGTACCTCAAAACACCAATGTAAATACAGACTTTCCCATTAAGGTTATTGAAGTCGTAATGATGGGTCATGTTGAAGGTAAACGTCCACTATTTGGTTATGGTAAGCACGAAGAACTCTGTGCTCTTGGTGCCTTGGAAAAAGTAGGCATGGATGATTATGCTCAAACCAAAATAGGTTCTCTTTCTGGTGGACAACGTCAAAGGGTTATGATAGCACGTGCACTATGTACACATCCCCAAATACTTATACTTGATGAGCCTACCTCAAGCATAGATATTACCGGACAGAAAGAAATCTATGAATTACTCAAAACTTTAAATGAACATATCACCATCATCGTTGTAAGTCATGATATCTCTGTCATACTTGAATATGCGAACAAGGCAACACACATTAATAAAACACTCTCATATCATGATATATCAGACAAAAAACAAACCTTCCATACCCATGGAAAAGATGAACACTTTTGTGAAATAGAACTTTTACAAATGTTAGGAGCTGAAAATTGTGATACTTGTGAAGAAGAGATACCCACATGGAGACAAAAACCATGATGGAAGCCTTACAATTTGAATTTATGCAACATGCCATACTTGCTGGTATTTTAGTCAGTTTTGCTGCTGGTATTATTGGGTCTTTAATTGTTGTGAACCGTATGGTATTTTTGGCAGGTGGTATCGCCCACACATCCTATGGGGGTATAGGACTTGCTGTCTATTTTGGTCTTCCCATATTTTTAGGTGCATCAATTTTTGCAGTAGGTGCTGCCCTGCTCATAGCAGCACTTACTCTCAAAAAACGCCATCGTATGGACACATTTATTGGACTTATTTGGGCTGTAGGTATGGCTATAGGTGTAATCTTTGTAGATTTAACTCCTGGATACAATGTAGATCTTATGAGTTATCTTTTTGGCTCAATACTCGCTGTGAGTTCAGAAGATCTTTATTTTATGGCTGGACTACTGGCTCTTATACTCTTTATCGTAACCTTTTGGTACCGTGATATACTTGCTATCTCTTATGACTCAGAGTATGCTGCATTACGTGATGTTAATGTCAAGTTCTTCTATACACTCATACTTGTACTCTCCGCCTTAACTGTGGTTGTTGCCATCAAAGTGGTAGGTCTTATTTTGGTTATTGCGATGCTTACGATTCCTGTTTATATTGCAGAAAAGCTTTCAAACAGTCTATTTTCTATGATGTTTATCTCTGGTAGTATTGCTACACTCTTTACACTCCTTGGCTTATGGACTTCCTATACTTATAACCTTACGTCCGGGGCATCTATCATCATTGTCTCCGCTGTATCACTAGGTATTTTCTTACTTTTCAACAAAAAGGTTATTTTATGAAACCTCTCCTCAAACTACTTTTCGTGACACTTTTCTTACATGGATGTACACCAGGCATTGGAATAGGTATTCCACTAGGTCCAGTTGGATTTATAGGGGTTGGTGCAAACAAAAATGGTATACATCCTACTGCTGGGGTTCGAGCTGGACCTGTGGGTGTCGGAGTGAGTGGTTAAATTATTTTACATTGTGCCTACTATAGTTCTATATACGTCTTATGTTCTTGATACATCTAAGGTTTTACGATACACTACCCATATGAAAAACTTTTTACAAACTGTCAGTGCACTCAACGATGAGACTAGACTAACCATACTTAGATTTATAGATCTCAATGGTTCTGTATGTGTATGCGATATAGAGGCAGCCTTTTGCATGATTCAATCTCGGATTTCAAGACATCTTAAAATCCTAAAAGAAGCTGGATTCTTACGTGTCAAACGTCAAGGACGTTGGGCATTTTACTCTATACGCTCTCCTCTTGATACATTTCGTCAAGATATTTTAAAAGAAATTTCTTATTTAGAGATGCATGTACCTCAACTTGAGAAAAACTGTAAGAACAATATAAAAGAGACATACTTAAAAGATTAATGGATTCCCCCTCTCAATATGAAAACCATATTTTTTTCACCAACATACCCAATGCAAAGATATAAAGTAACAATAATGCCATTTTATGATTTTTAGATGAAATATGCTCTTTTAACCAAATACCCAGCGTCACACCTAACAATGAAGCTGTTGCAACAATCAACCCATTTTGAAAATCTATTGTACCCGAGCTTAATCTACTTATCATCCCCGCAACAGATGAAAAGGCAACAAAAAACAGTCCTGCACTGACTGCTTTTTTTATAGGGTAGTGTAATACTCCAACAAGTAAAGGAATCAATATGATAGAACCTCCAATACCCAGTGTAATAGCAAAAATACCAATACCTACACCTAGACTGAAAAGTAGCATAACAGAAAGCGTTTTTGTTTGGGAATCATCTTCATGGTTTTGAGAGAAAAAAAGTCTAAAAAGTGCAAAAATCAAAAGACTGAAAAATAAAAACTGTAAGACTTCATCCGAAATATACTCGGTTACATATCCACCTATATAACCACCTACAAAACCACCTAAACCTACATACAATCCTTCACCAATGATAAGTGAACCTCTTTTATAATTCAAGTATGAACCATATACGGAAGAAAACACCATCTGAATAATAGAAATACCAATCGCTGTTTTAATATCAAAACCAAGTACCAAAAGCATAGGTATGAGTATCATACCCCCACCTATACCAAAGAACCCAGACATAGTTCCTATAAAAATACCAACAAACACAAGTTCCATCATCTCATACACTCCAGCAATAAACTTGGAAGTATATCATTTTTAATTTTTTAAATTGAAAGAAAGTACTTTGAAGGTATTTGACTTAACTCGATGTACCGATAAATTTTTGAGAAAAGAATGCTTCTATCATCTCTCTCATCTCTGTAGGATCTTCTGTTCGATTCACATCATTCCTAAAAAGTGATGCACCCTGATAACCTGCTTTAGAGTATGAGTGAAGGTTTTTTCTGAAAATAATAGCCCCATATGCATCATAATGTTTTATCATTTGGTCAAAATGCTCTAAGACTACTTCTTTAATGAGTTCAGAAGTAGGCTCTTGCAGTCCTTCTTTTATTTGACTGAAAATCCAGGGTTTTCCAACTGCAGCACGTCCTATCATTACTCCATCTGCTTTTGTGTGATCCAAAACCCACTGAGCCTTAGCAGGAGAATCAATATCACCATTTGCAAGCATAGGAATGGATACAGACTGCTTTATCTCTGCTAATGCATCATAATCTACTGCTGCTTTATATCTCCCTGCTCTCGTACGCCCATGTACTGCAATATAATCAGCGCCTGATTCTTGGCAAATATGCGCTATCTCTATATGGTTTTTTTCATTGAAGCCTAAGCGGAATTTTACAGAAGTATATTCTTTATTAGAATATTTTTTAATGGTTTCTATTACTTTAGCCATTTGGGGTAAATCCGTTAACAGTGAAGATCCTTGCAGATTATTCACTACTTTTGGTGCAGGACATCCACAATTTAAATCTATAGATGTAATCTCTTCACGTGCATTGATGATTTCCACTGCACGTTTAATAACTTCAAGGTCAGACCCCGCAATCTGAATGGCATAAGGATTTTCTATAGGTGCCTTTTCAAGCATCTTATATGTTTTTTTTGAATGGTGAATCAGTGCATTGGAAGATATCATTTCACTTATAGTAAGGTCAACCCCAAATTTTTTCACAACAGAACGAAAAGGGAGATCTGTAAAGCCAGCTAAAGGTGCTAAAACATACAAAGGTTTAGAAAAATCGAGTGAAGCCATACAGATTTATAACATTTTGGTCTCTGTACACACAGAATGTACATCGATAATATCTTCTAATTTATATTTGTTATTGCTACGTTTAAGCTCATATAACGCCCTATACTTCATAAACTCATCTTCTTCTTGCTCTTCTAAATATGCCGCAACTTGATCTAACAGTTCATATTCAAATAAAAGATAAAGATATGCATTTTGTGCTTTATTATTGTCATTTTGATATTTATGGAATAAACTTAGATTTTCATCAGGTTTAAAATATTTTTTAGTTACCTGTGCAATCTTAATAAAGTCAATACAAGAGAGTTTTAATGTCTCTACAAAATCGTTTAATATCTCTTTTGTTAAGCCCATATCATCTTCTGTATTAAGCCTCTCCAGCATCACAAAAAAGTTTTCAACATCAAATATTTTAATATATTTTCGTGCCATTTCAAAATTTTCTTTTTTTGCATATATTTTTAATGCTTGTTTTTGAACTCTCTGAGAATAGTTTGAAGGAGACTTCATGACATCTTCAATAAACTTTTCATCAGATTCTAAACAGTTCAGTCTATTTTGTATCAAAATTGGATTACCTTCATTAAATACTTTAGCTATTTTTTCCTCTTTAAGATTAATATATTCTCCATTTTTAATCTTTTGAATGATATTGACGATTTTAGCCAATCTTGGACTTAAACCCTCAACATTATCAATGATATTTAGTGAAGACTTACCTAAAAGTACTGCTGAACTTTTGATTTCAGACATCACATATTTTTGTTCTTTTGGTTCATTTACAAGTGACCAATAAAGTGCATCTTCCAATGTATTCGCATCACGTTGCCATTTTTTTAACTTGAAATAGTTTCTTACCCCATAAAAAAGCATATGTCCAAGTGTAAATACAAATAAAAGTAACATAGGTAAAATGACCCATACTGCCACGGGAAAATTAAAATTGATTCCCATTACTTCTACAATAAAATTATTTGCATTAATCGTGTATGTAAATGCACCAATAATTGCAATAAGTGCAAATGTTGCAAAAATATATAAACCAAGTCTCATCATAAATCCTTTATATAACTTAGTAAATTTAACGAAAACCCTATAACAGAGTTTTTATTTCATCTCTTCTTTTTCATTAATTTCACGACAGGTAATACAATAACGCGCAAAATTTTTCACTTCTAACCGTGGTATTGCGATATCTTCTTCACACATTTCACATATGCCATATGTGCCTTCTTTAATTTTATCTAAAGCAAGTTCAATTTCGTTTAATTCTTTTCGTTGTTGTATTAAAATAGCATTATCAACAACAGTTTCTGCAGATGCGGAAGAATAATCACCTTCATCATTTAATTCCAATCCTCTTATCTCTTCCAATTCAAGAGAAGTCCCTCGAAGGTTTCTCTCTATTTGTACTCTTCTATCTAATAACTTATTTTGGAACTCTTCTAACTCTATTTTTGTTAACATTTAAGTTTTCCTATTTATGATATGGATGGTTGTTGTTAATACTCAAACCTCTAAAAATTTGTTCTAATAAAACAACTTTCACAAGTTTGTGTGAAAGCGTTATTCTACCAAATGAAATTGAAGTTTTACATTTATCTAAAAAAATGCTTTCAAAGCCGTATGCACCGCCAATAAAAAAATTTACCTGCATACTATTCTTAAGCAATTTTGCAAAATCGTGACTATCTACCTCCTTGGATCCTGGATCCAATGCAATATTGAGTCCTTTTGACATATATTTTTCCAAAGCTTGTGAATATGCTCTTTGTGCCGTTTTGGGTGAACTATCTTGCGCTTTTGAAATCTCTTTATCAAACACTTCAATCACTTCAACAGTTGCAAATGGTTTTGCTATTTTCTTATAGTGTTCTATCAAACCAGTGTAAAGTATATCTTTCCCTTTTTTATCTATGATAATTACTCTAATTTTCATGACTTTTTTCCTTTAACTTCTCAGCAAGTTGATGTACTGACATAGCATAATAGGCACTGTGATTGTAACGTGTGATAACAAAAAAGTTTTTAGCGCCATACCAGAGTTCATCATATCTCTTTAAGGTGAGTTTTATCAAGCGAACTTTCCCCTTGTAATCCCATGTTTTTTTGGGTGCTATACCTTCTAAAGTACCTCGATCATACGTTTTTTTGTATCCCGTCTCATACTTGCTAAAGCGTATCCCTTTATAGCTCACCCTTGTTGCAACGACTTCTCCTTTACGCCAACCATTTTTTTTAAGATAGTTGGCAATACTGGCTATTGCATCATGTGGATTTTGAAGTGTAATGCGTCCATCCCCATTAAAATCAACCCCATACGCATCGTAATTACTAGGCATAAACTGCCCCAACCCTATTGCACCCGCATAAGAACCATAAACATTTTTAGGATTGAATTTCTGGGTATAAGCTAACTGTATAAATTTTTCTAACTCTTTTTTAAAAAAATTATTTCTTCTATTTTTTTCAAAAGCCAAAGTTGTTAATGTGTCAAATACAGGGTATTTCCCAACATTACTACCATAATTTGTTTCGATACCTATAATAGCTGCTATATATTCTTTAGGCACACCATATTTCTTTTCTACACGTTGAAAAACATCTTGATACTTTTTCAAAAAGACAACTCCCCTCTTTACTTGTTTATGATTGAGTTTTTGTCTAGAATATCTTTCCCAAGATCCATATTTTTGATAATATTTTTTTGATTGCTTTATCTCTTGAGCAGTTCGTTTATCTTGTAAGCGTTTTTGTTGCTTCCTTGGGGTAAAAGCACGTAAAGCTGTCTGTTGGACATGTACATCTAAAAATAGTTTTTCCAATGTCTCTTTTTTAAAATCATATTTCTGTGTCAGGGTATTGATAAATGAAATCACATCATCATCTCTTGTATAATCTTTAGCAAATGAAAAGAATGTCAATAAAAAGAATAAAATGATACTTTTTTTCATCTACAGTTCCTATTTTTTTGCTATTGTAACTAAATAGTTTATAGGAAGGTATAAAATGAAAAAAGTTTTATTTGTATGTCTAGGGAATATTTGTAGAAGCCCATTAGCACAGGGCATTGCTCAACAACTTAGTCAAAAAACAAACCTAAAGTTAGAGATAGACTCAGCAGGAACTAGTGCATGGCATATTGGAGAAGCACCTTGTGACAACTCCGTCAAAGTTGCCCTTGATCATCATATTGATATTAGTCAACAGCACTCTCGAACTATCACAAATGAAGATATTCATAAATTTGATTATGTCATAGCTATGGACAAAAAAAACAAAACAGATCTTGAAAATTTTGGTTTTAAAAATATCTATCTTTTGGGTGATTTTGGTGAATATAAAGGTGCAGATGTCCCTGACCCTTATTTTTTTGATGCTTTTGAAGGCTTTGAAAAAGTCTACTCTATGATAGAGCTTTGCGTAACTGATATGATTCAAAAAATAGAACAAGGAAATCTAAAATAACACTAAACAGCATAATCTAATAGAATCAAAAAACAAATGGCGCCAACTCTTTTAAAACCTTTTTTCCAATAGTTTCAAGCTTTGGCATCCTTCTTGAATGCCCCCATCACATGCTAAGCCATAAAAATGCATAGCATCTTGTTTATTTTGCTCTCTGCCTATACCATTCTCATATATATTCCCCATATTATAACATCCCAAAGCATCTGCATTCTGACATGCCTTATCAAAAAAATCATGGGCTTTTTTATAATCTTCTTTCACGCCTTGTGCTGTAATATATAATGTACCTAAAGTAGAACATGATCTTGCATTATCTTCCTTACACGCCCGATTTAAGAGACTGACCGCTTGAGAGTAGTCTTGTTTTACCCCATTTCCATCAAGATACATATGCCCTAAATCAGCACAACCTTTAGAGTATGTTTCATTACATGTATGTTCAAAAAGTTGTTTTGCTTTGGTATAATTACGTTGTACACCTACTCCTTTGAGATAGAATGTTCCCACCATATAACAAGAATCAAAAGTACGTTTACTACTTAACTCACAACCTGCAGTATATGCTTTGAGTGCTTCTTTATTACTTTTTTTTGTACCAATACCTTTAAGATACATATCACCTAGACTATAGCAAGCATCTCCATCACCTTGCGTACAAGCATTTTTTGTACTCTCAAATAGTTGTGGATTAATCACAGAATTACTTTGACTCTTGTCTGTAGTTTTTTTCACCATATAATCATCACGCCTCTCTCCTAAACCCTGAACTTCCATCTTTCCAAATTCACTACAGGAATCTTCATGATTTGCTTTTTTACATCCACGTTTATATGCTTCTCTTGCTTTATAGAAACTTTTTTCTGTACCTATGCCTTCATTATACATCTTGCCTAAACTATAACATGCATCTCCATCACCTAGGGCACATGCATTTTTAATTCCTATAAACTCTGAAGCATCAGGAGTTGCACATCCAG
>JALSHU010000107.1 GCA_026982075.1 Sulfurovum sp.
TAATTGTCCCTGGCTCAATCGTCAATGTCGCACCATTTTCTACCGTAACAAGACCATTGAGTCTCCATACTTTATCTGCTGTCAGTGTCATGTCCGCTGTAATCTGCCCTGTAAGATCTTGTTTCGCAGACACTATTGGTGTTGGTGTTGGCGTTGGTGTTGGCGTTGGTGCGGGAGTCGGTGTTGCTACCGGAGTTGTTGGTGTAGAAGAACCTCCCCCACAACCTGTAAGTGTGATTGCTGTTGCAGCAAATGCTGAAAGTGCTATTTTAGAATATGTCATGTTACGTTCCTTAGAATAATTTTACAAATGAACTCTAACAAAGACTGATTACACAATAGCTACAACTTGGATACAATATGGTTACATAAAATAGAAGGGGGGAGAGAATTATACTAATTTATATCCTACTCCCCATACTGGGACAAAATATTCTTTTAGCCCATCGGGGTCTATCTTTTTTTTAAGTCTATTCATTGCTACATTTATGGTTTTGTCATGAAAATTGACAGAATCCTCTCCCCATACTTCATCACGTAAAAAATCCCTATTTAAAGGATGATGTGGCGTTTTTATAAAGGTATGAAGCAAACGAAATTCTAAATTGGTAAGATCTATCACCTGCCCATCTATTCGTAATAAATGCTGATGCATATCAAGTACCAGATCACGATATTTGACCTTGTCACTCTCTTTAAGCCCTGAGCGTTTCAGTAATGCAGCAACACGAAGTAGCAATTCTTTAGACTTAAAAGGTTTCGTCATATAGTCATCCCCACCGCTTGTAAATCCCTCTTCCAAGTCAGAGTCTTTATCTCTTGCAGTAAGAAAAATAACAGGAATTTCATACCCTTGTGCCCTTAAATGGGCAACAAACTCTGAACCTTCTATTCCAGGTAGATTTCTATCGACAATCATAAGTGCAGGATTTTCTTCTTCAATAAACAGTTCAACATTCTCAGTAGAGAGAAACCCTGTTACAGTGTATCCTTCTTTTACAAGATGATACTCTAAAAGTTCTAAAATATCTTCTTCATCTTCTATCACAACGATTTCTATGTTTTTATTTTCCATACCTTATCATAATATCAATTCATAACATTTTGATTACAGGTAACTAGTTAAATCCTTTGATGACATAAAAAATAATTGCAGAAAGTGTAGCAGCCGCAGGTACAGTAATAATCCATGCTGCTATGATTTTCTTCACCATACCACGTTTCACATAATTTTCTTTCAAGCTTCGCTTAATACTTTTCACTTTTTTCTTCTGTTTCTTTTGTGCTTCTATCAGTTCTACTTGTCTTTTGTAGTCTTCTTCTGTCTTCAGTACACTTAATTCTTCTTTGATTTTATGCAGTATTTCAGATTCAATTTGAAGTTTAGTATGTTTTTCATCCATATTTTTAGAATCCAACCACTCACGTAAAAACCCCACTCCAAAGATTGCCCCCACCGCAATATGTGTAGAAGATACAGGTAACCCTAACTGAGAAGCAATCACTACTGTAATGGCTGCAGCCATCATGATAGAAAATGCTCTCATCTGATCTAATTCTGTAATTTCAGAACCTACTGTTTTAATAAGTCTTGGGCCAAAAAGCGCTAAACCTATAGAAATACCCAAGCCACCTACAACCATCACCCATAGAGGAATCGCTGCTTTTGCTGACACACCATGTGTTGTCAATGCATCATATACTGCCGCCAACGGACCTACTGCATTTGCAACATCATTGGCACCATGGGCAAAAGAAAGTAGTGCCGCCGCAAAAATAAGAGGTATGGTAAACAGAATATTAATGGCATCCCTACTATTGTCTAAACCTATCACTTTTTTTGCTATGCGTGGCTTCACAAATATATACGTGATTGCCGCACCAACCATACCAAATACTAACGCTACCTCAATACCTGGCTTTTTTGTTTGTGGTAAAAAACTCAGGATATCAACAATCACAGGCCACACTTTCTTAAGTCCTTTCACCGTAAGATACGTTACAAACGCTGCGGTCATGAGTGCCACCAAAATAGGTACTATTTTTTTTGCCGCTTCTAGCTTGTCTTCTTTGTAGATAATTTGCGATTTTATAATATAAAGAAAAATAGCAGCTATCACACCACCAAGCACAGGAGATATTACCCATGATGCAGCTATCTTACCCATAGTTCCCCAAGAGACAATAGCAAAACCACCCGCTGCAATTCCGCCACCAAGTACACCTCCGACAATGGCGTGTGTCGTTGACACAGGTGCCTTAAGCCAAGTAGCAAAATTGAGCCAAAGTGCTGCAGACAAAAGTGCTGCAGACATAGCATAGACAAATGTCATAGGGTCTCCCCCAAAAGCTGCAGGATCAATGATACCTTTTTTGATAGTTCCTACAACATCTCCTCCAGCGATAAGTGCTCCAGATGCTTCAAAAATAGAAGCAATCACAATAGCCATACCAATTGTAAGTGCACCAGAACCAACTGCAGGACCTACATTATTTGCCACATCATTGGCACCAATATTCATAGCCATATAAGCACCAAAAACAGCTGCTAAAATTAAAAATCCACCATGTGAATCCTGACCGATTATTCCGTTTGCATAAAAAGCTACGGCTACTGCAAAAGCTGCTCCAAGTATCATTTTAAATATATTATTCACTTTTCTTCCTTTATCATCACCAAATAATTTGGAAGTATAAGAGAAAAGTATTACAATTTTGTTACCAAAATTTTTTCTATATATAATATACTTTAATGCTTACCGAGTAAATAGTTTACTTCTAAAAAATAAGTTGCCAACTCATAATAGTCTTTCAATAATTTCTGTTCTACTTTAAGTGTGATTATTTCTCTTTGATTTAAAAACATTAAATTTCCAATACCTTCATGAAGCTTCTTTATTTCGACTGATTCAAGCTTTTTTACAAGTAATAATTCTTTTTTTAAAAGTTTGATTGTCATTTTTTTAGTTTTAATTTTCTGATAAATATTTAAGATACTTGTTTCAAGTTCTCTTATCGATTTTAGCTTTTCATTTTGAATCATGAGATTTTTTTTCTGTAGTACCTCATCCATACCACCATATTTTCTACGCTCAAGCGGAAAATTAAAATTAAGAGAGACTTTATATCCTTCCTTATTGATAGGATCATAAACACCTGAAAACTTCATATCAAACTTAGGGTATTGTTCTAAATTGTTATATTCTTTTTTCAGAGCAAGCTTTTCTAGTTCAATATCGATAATTTTTAAATCAGGTCTATTTTGTATGGCTAGCCTAATAGCTTCTCTCTCATCCAGTAACATCTTTTTTTTCATACTCAACCTAGGCAACTTATACATTTTACTAAAATCTTGTTTTTCAACGCCTAAGTATTGTAAAAAAATATTTTGCACCATATTAAAATTATTTTCTTCATAAATATACTGTTGTTCCCGACCTAAAATAAGTTGCCGTATCTCTATATCTGCTACAGCGGGAAGTTGCCCTGCTTGAACTTGTTTAGCGATAAACGAATGTGTTTTTTTTGCTTTATTTAGCAATCTTCTTTGTGTATCTTTTAACTGACTTTGTAATAATACTTGATAATATATTTTTGTTACATTGAAATAAAGATTTAAAAGGTTATATTTACTTTGATATTCAGACTGTACGGTACCTAATCTTGCCGACTGTATATCTACTTTATTTTTACTAATATCATATAAAACGGATAATAATGGCACTTTAATACTTGATATCATTTCTCCATTTTGTCCCGTTTGAATATTATTAAATTCTTGCAACCCCTCAGCTTTACGATACCCCACAGAAAACTCTATCCCATTTTCTATAGGTTTCAATAATTCCACTTCTTCATAAGTTCCTGAGGTTGTTGGATAGTTTTTATTGTCATATGAAGCATTTAATTGCGTATCTAGTGAACCTTCAGAAAATAGTTCTCTGCCTTTAGCTATATACTGTTCTCCGATTGCTTGATAATAAAAAGGGTTTTTTTTATTTAGGTATTGATAGATATGCTGAGGCAAAAACACCTCTTTCCCCTCAAGAAAAAACAAGCATATAACAAAAAGATTTACCACTTTCATTGTGCATTCTCTTGAATGTTCAACATTTTTGGAGGTTGCGCAGCGAGTAGTCTCCATAACTCATACCATATAGGAACAGTCTTAAGGCGTATCCATAGCGTTGACTCTGTTCCTATCCTTAAATGTTCTGAGTCTGGCCAGGGGTCATCTTCTGGGTCTTCCACAACCAAAGCGTAATAAACCCCTTTTTCATGTGAGGCACGTTCTATACTTTTAATTGTACCCCCATATGTACCATGTGAAATATGTGGCCACCCCGAGATGTTTAAGGCAGGCCATCCATAAAAGATGATACGTACCTTTAACCCTTTTTTAATCAAAGGCATATTAAAAATAGGTACTTTTAAGAGAATAGCTCGTTCTGTCACTTTTGGGGAAAAGTACATCACTTCTTCACCTTTTTTCAATAATATATTTTGCTCTGCTTGATAGATTCGCATGATATGCCCATCACTTTTTGCTACTATTTCCTTACTCAAATATCGTGAGAGTACCACTGAACTTTTGTCAATTTCTTGCTGTAATGTATTGATGGTACTTTGCGCACTTAATTTTTTATTTTGAATATCATTTAATTTAAGTTCTGATTCATTCATAAAGCGCATTTTTTCTTTTTGTGTGATATTTAGCTCATTATGCATATTTTCTATATCTACTGTAATTTTTTCTGTTGCTGCTTCTGTTTTTAATGTATGAAACTTTTTGAGTTCTAAACCACGCTTAGACTCAATACCGTCTTTAAAAAGCCTCTTTGCTCTCATATAATTAATTTTTTCAATTGCAGACTGATTACGTAAAGCCTTTTGCTGCTGATATAGTGCTTTGACTTTATTTTGTAACTGTATGAGTTTTGTATCATACACTTCTATGCCCATCTCCATACTTTTTTTCTGTTGCTTAAAATTATCTTCTAAATTCATATAGCGTTCTTTGGTATTATTTAACGTATTACGATACTCCTGCACGATACGTGAAAGTTTTTCCTGATAAGAAGCATCTAGGTCTTTCATACTAAATAGTTTATCGCCTTTTTGAACATACTGATTTTCTTTCACATCAATAGATTCTATAAAACCATCAATCGTTGAAACAATTTTATAATTACGCTCATCAGGGTTCAAAGCAGTTACGGTACCTACACCCTTAACTGTTTGTTGCCAAGGTAGCCATAGCAATGCCAGAATCACAATAAAAATCGCTATTGTAATCAGTATATAACGGCCAACAAATGAACCCGGTTCTACACGTTTTAGCACATTATATTTATACATTAGAGCTTTCCAGTTTTTTTGAAAGTTTATCTATTTTATAAAAACCTTCAACCATATCATAAATATAATCTATCTGCTGCATAAAATCTCTCAATGCGTAAGTAACAGAAATAATAATGATTTCAGAAGCAACAAATTCACCAATAGGCATCTTCCCTTCAAAAACCAAATATCCCCCTAAAATAAAAAAAGAACTCAATATAAGTCCTTCCATAAAGAATGTGAGAGATAACTGCCTAATAATAACCGTGAACATTTTTGTCCGTGCCTTTACAAACCGCACCAATAAATGGTCTAACTGTTGAAAAATATTTTTAGCTTCTTCTGCATACTCAGGAATATTTTGCAAAAAATAGATAGTGTCATGTTTTGCATCAGAACGCTCTATAGCAAACAGCATACCATTCTTCCCCAGAAAAAGTATAATGATAAGAAAGATAATAATAAAAAAGATTCCTAATAAAAATAAATTCATATCAAATACCAGTAAAAGAAGTAAACTGACTATAAGCTTAACAGCAAGTGATGAGCCATTTAAAACCAATATAGGGAAAAGTTTTTGAATAGAAATCACATCAAAAAAATAGTTCATATGTTTATCAAGACTTTGATCCACAACATGCCCTTTTATATCGACAGAAGATTCAGCCATTTTAATAGCCTGTTGTACAAATATTTTTTGTTCAAATTTCTCAACAATATATTGTTTTAGGATTTGCAATACTGTAATACCAATAAAAATAGTAACAACAATAAAACTGAGTACAGTGATGGAAAGTGTGGCATGCGCTAATACCGAGTTAATAATCACAGCTGATGCCAAAGGACTTACCATCAGTAAAAAGGCTTCTAGCACAGAATAATACATAAGATAAAAAATATTTTTCTTATCTCCGCTAATAATGTCATTTAGATTTCGTACAACAAGTGCAGAAATACTAATTTTCGTTTCACTTGTCATTTTTTTCCATTAGAAAAGTATACAAGACTTGAATCACTCTCTATTGTATACATTTATTTTGGGAAAATTATAACATAGTTTTGTAAACCTATACACATATTTTTATGTAAAAATATGTGTACAAAAAGTTTGCCCTAAATGGGCAAGCTCACTAGAAGAACCACTGAGAAGTAACTCTAAAGATATCGTCTGTTCTATTACCTGTATTCACTCCATACTCATCTTGTTGGTATAAAACACCAACTTTGGTTGTATTCCCACGGAGGTACCAGTTTACACCTACAGTTTTTGAAGTAACATCATATCCATCTGTATCATTCAGTCTGTCCCAAGATTCATAACGAAAATATGGAGCAACATAACCAAGTTCAGGGAAAACATACTCTCCTGTCACATACCATCCATCTGATGTGCCTGTTTCAACTGGGCCAGTAACCTTCCAGTCTTTAACCACATCATCAAACTTAAAGTATTCCCCTTGTAAGAAAAGCCCACCATAATGCATAGATGCTTCTACATTCAAAAGGTTACGATTTAAATCAAAGGTGGCACTTGTTGGAATATCTGTACTTACGGTTCCTTTTAATTCAGGAATTGACCAATACGCTACACCTACAGAAAAATGTTTTCCTACGCCCATATAAGTTTCAGTTTTAAGCGTCTCTTCCCATCCATCAAATGGAGAAAAGACTACCTTTCCACCATAAAAGAAACTTTGTTTTTCAAGGTTTGCATTCACTTTTGAACCTTTTACTCCAGCTGCATCCAATGCTTTATCTGGACTTGAGGCAGAACCTACAGCTACTTGGTAATGAATCTTTTTATTCCAGTCACCATACATCTGTACGTTAGCCCCACGACGGTTAAAAGAGATGAATTGTGCCGCATAATCAGCAATATATGGTCTATCATAATTAATCACTCTTGCAGACTTCACCGTTTCTGTTCTAGAAATATCTATCTTCGCTCTATATAACTTGAAGTTTACCAAGGAAGTGTCAAAAGGTTTTTTGATTTTTAAATAAGCATCTCCAACATTGAAATTACCTTCTGTGTTTTCAATACCATAGTTAGACTTATCATTACGAATATCCATTACAAAAGAAGTATGTTTACCAAAACCTGCAGCTACTTCAAGCCTTACACGTCTAAGATATGCATCTTGAATTCTTGCAGCATCTCCTTCTTTAAATGATTCTAATGTTCCTTGTATACGTACTCCCGCCTTGAACCACATATCTGAAGCATCTTCTGGAACAAATTTCATATTAATATGTGTTTCTTTGCCTAAAAGAAACTCAGGTGATTCTTGATTAATAAGAGTGATAC
>JALSHU010000108.1 GCA_026982075.1 Sulfurovum sp.
GTGAACCTATCTCGAAAAGAGTTGCATGCCAAAAACCTTATTATTACTATCCATAATGCCCTATCTCAATATAATCTATCCCCTAATACCATAGAACTAGAAATAACAGAAAGTGCATTTCTCCATGAAAGTGATATTGTAATAGATAACATTACAAGATTACAAAAACTTGGATATACCTTTGCTCTTGATGACTATGGTACAGGTTTTTCATCACTTGCTAATATTAAGACATTTCAGTTTGATAAATTAAAGATAGATAAATCATTTATTGATAATCTTCCTCTAGACAAAGATGACCAGGTGATTGTATCAGCGACTATCCGTATGGCGAAAGAATTAGGATTAACAGTTATTGCTGAAGGAGTAGAAACAGAAAGTCAAGTGCAGATTCTAAAAAGTTTTGGTTGTGACATTGTACAGGGGTTTTTCTATTCTAAACCTCTCTCAAAAGAAACTATAGAAAAACTATTGTTAAAATCTAGTGAATGAAATATTGATTGAGTAAGAAAAAAGTGGAGGGTCTAAATACAACTACGTTTCTCAAGTTGTATTTAGCTGTTGACGGGATAAGTCTTAGTTTCTGATTCCTAAGTCTGCTTTAATAGTGTTCCATCTTGTAAGATCTGTCTTTTTAAGGTATCTCATAAGTCTTCTTCTTTGTCCAACTAATTTAAGTAGTCCAAGTCTTGAAGAGTGGTCTTTTTTATTTGTTTTAAGGTGTTCAGTTAAGTAAATAATTCTCTCTGTTAAAAGTGCAACCTGTACTTCTGTAGAACCTGTATCGTTTTCGCCTCTTGCGTACTTAGCAATGATTTCTGCTTTTTTCGCCTGATCTAAAGCCATAATGACCTCCTGATTGGTATTTAATTCTCAAATTGAGTCCGAAATAATAGCATAATAAACTTACTAATTTCTGATTCGTATCCGTCTGTCTCATAGACAAGCCACTTTGAATTAAAATTAGAGTAAAATAGTCTTAAATACGAAAAGGATACTAATGCTTCTAACCCGCGCAAGTGAATATGCTTTACTGTCCTTAGATGTCATACGAAAATCCCAAACCCCGATTGGGGTAGGACAGCTCGCAGCTGAATTATCTATCCCAAAAAGTTTTCTTGCAAAGATTTTACAAAGTCTTGCGAAACAAGGTATTTTAGATTCACATAAAGGGGCACATGGTGGCTTTATATTAGCAAAAAAAATAGATGAAATTTCTGTTCATGAAGTCATCTTTGCTGCAGAAGGAAAATCCCCAGCAGTATTTGACTGCACCCAATATACACAAACTTGTCCCAATGGCAGTATCGGCACATGTGCAATCTCTCCTTTTTTAGCCAACTTCCAAAAAAGAATAGACAGTTTTTTACATAACCTAACCCTAGGTGACATACTTTAACCCAAAACTTTAAACAAGGCTCAACTTTCAATGCAACATATTTACCACCTCTCACATATCGACTTAGATGGCTACGGATGCCAATACCTTTCACAAAAATGTTTCGACACTATAGACTGTTACAATGCCAACTATGGACCAGAAGTACCTGCTCGTTTAGCTGAAATTGTCAAAAAAATAGAACAAGACAAATTTATACAAGGTGATGAAACAGAACGACTCATACTCATCACTGATCTTAACCTCACCACCAAAGAAGGGGCATGGATAGAAAAAGAAGCTGTACGCATAGGTG
This sequence comes from Sulfurovum sp., assembly GCA_026982075.1. GTDB lineage: Bacteria > Campylobacterota > Campylobacteria > Campylobacterales > Sulfurovaceae > Sulfurovum. The sequence goes on from JALSHU010000108.1 coordinate 1,695, forward strand.
CGAAGCTTCAACTGCTTGACCACCATGCCACAGGAGCCAATGCTGCAGAACGTTTTGCATGGTATTATCTAGACACCAAACGCTGTGCGACACTCATCACTTATGAATGGTTACAAAAACATTATGCCTTTGACAAAAAGAATGATTTATCACGTATTGTCAAAGCCATCAATGCTATAGACATTTGGGTAAGTGATGATGAACTCTTTGAGTTTGGAAAAGTAATGCTTGGGATGATTTCTGGAGCACGGGAAATAGGACGTATTTTATTTCCAGCAGAAGACAGAGCATTTAAACTCTCCATGATAGAAGCGGCTAAAAACCTTGTTGATACTGAAGATGCACCCATAAAACTAGATGATGCTTTACATCCAACAAAAAAAGCCTTTTTTAAACAAGAAAAAAATGATACCAAAGACAACCTTGTGGCACACTTCGTTACAAACTTACTTACAAAAGACAGACAACGTCTTACCATTGAGTACAAAGGTCACAAAGGCATACTTGGCTACAACGTTGGCAATGCATCTATCATAGGGAATGCTTCTATGGTAGCTAATCCAGACTATGACTTCTACATGGATGTAAACTTCAGAGGAAATTTTTCTTTACGTTCTAACAATAAACTGGATGTCTCTGCTATGGCAGCCCATATAGGTAATGGTGGTGGGCATGTTAATGCATCTGGTGGGAAGATAGAAGGATACAAAGACTCATTTGTGTATGCTGATGTACGTAAGTTTGTTCAAAACTACATAGATGAGAAGTGTAAAAAAGACTAATCCTTTGCAACACATTCAAAATGCTCTTCTTAAACGCCGTAAAATAGGCTTTATTGTGCTTTTTATCATTGCAATTCTAGGTTATTTCATCGACCAGTATTATCCTTTTTTGCCTCCAGAATATATAAGCCCTGAATGGAGAGATCCCTTTGTTTATTTTCTTATTACTTATAAGGTCATTGAATTGGGGATATTTTATTTACTCTTTTATAAGAGATACTCTATTGCCCTGATAGAAGCAAAATTTCATCTACATGCAGTAGCAAAGTTTGAAAAAAATGCCAAACGGTTTTTCTTTTTAGTCCCCCAAGGCTCTATCGTCTTTGGGTTTCTTTCTTATAAACTTACTGGGGAGATAATGTATTTATGGCTTTTTCTTTGTATTTCCACATTTGCTCTATGGCTAGTCAATCCTAAAAAACTAAAGCATTGACTTCACCAATAAATATTACCTACGTGGCTGCACCGCTAAAATCCAATGTGACTGTTGCAGATGCAGAGTCCACAGTACCATCATTGACCTTGTACGTGAAAGTATCTTCTAGTAGTTGTAAGTCTGTACCTACAATACTACAAAATGTGGTATTAGTATACGTTGCAATATTACCAGAAATTGTTACTGTACCAGAGCTAGCTGAGGACACAATACTATAGACTAAAGCGTCTCCATCTGCATCAGTACCATTTAATGTTATATCAATAGGTGTAGTAAGACAGTTTCCAAATGCTTGACTTACATTATTTGCTACAGGTGCAATATTACTAGTGGGAACAACATTGACATTGATACTTAATGTATCATTGTCAGTATTCCCATCATTATCTGTTACAGTAAGACTTACCGTATACGTACCTGAAGGTGTGCCTATTGGTAATGTTTCCGTTACCTCTATGCCTTCTCTTGTTCCGATACCTGGTATCGTCCACACATACCTTACAATCGTTCCATCAGAATCGCTACTTGCACTCCCATTCAGTGTTATGGTGTCTCCTGAGGATACAGATTGATCTGCTCCTGCTTCTGCTATGGGAGGATTACCTTCGGTAAGAATATTAACCAGAGAAGCTTCACCATTTTCACCATCATCTTTACATGCATTCAATGTGAATACCATACATACAGCTATAAAATATGTTATCATTTTTAGAATATTTTTTTTCATTTTAAACTCCTTTAAAATCTATATGAGACAGCAAGTGTCCATGCATCAGATGTTATGTCTGCTGTAGTTGCTCTAAAGTCAAAGCCTTTGTCATCGTAAAAACGTACATAGTCCACAGATACCGAAACAGACTCCGACACATCATATGATGCACCCAACCCCCACTGAAATCCACTCTCAGCCCTATCTGCACTTATGCCTGCTCCACCTAAAGGTATATTTGTCATTGCTACCTGACCGTAACCTAATAAAGCATATAGATTGAATGATTGTATGTTGTACATAGGTTTCAAATAGATACCGACATTAGTAAAATCTGCAGGATAATCATTATAATTTGGATTGGCTGTTTTTCCACGTTCATACTCTAAATCACCTACATTTTTTGTATAGCGTCCTTCCACAGCTAAGTATGCATTTATCTGATACCCAACTTGTAACATAAGTCCTGTAGATGTAAATTCTTCATCACTTAGATCATTACGTAAACTCATATAAGAAATACCTAGTCCCGCATATATCCCACTATGATTTACCGTTGGGGGAACCACAACTGGTATAACTTCAGGAATAGCTTCATTTCCTCCCGCGTATCCAAAACTGCTCATGACAAGAACAGACATCATAGAATATGTAATTTTCCTCATTTTAAACTCCTTTATAAATGATATATGCCAAGTTTAACAAAAAAAAATGACGTGAACATTCCGTTTAGTTATGCTATACTCATGATAGTTTTTTAGGAGAATTATGCTAAATAAAAAAGTATATACTTCCCATAAAGAACAGTATCTTTATGGTGTTTTGATTATTTTTATAATAGGGGCAATGTTATCTGCTTCTATTCGTATTTTCACACAAGAATACCTTGTAAGTCTCATTAATCTTATTGCTCTTATCATTACATACTTTATCATAAGCGAGTATGAAAAATATCGTCATTTTTCTTTAACTGTCATTCGTCTTTTTTGGCTTTCAAGTTTGGTCATTTTTACTTTTATTATCTATTTTGAATATAGCTTGCATATTTTATTGATACTACTTATCCCCTTAATGGGATCTATTTTATTGGAAGATAAAGATTTTATTTATCATGGTTCATTTTTTTTAATTGGTTTTTTTCTGGTAATGCTATATGGTTTTATATATCGATCACAATACCCCTACTTAACTGACAGTGAATTTCTTACTTCCTTTTTTCTACTCTTTTTCTTTGTTTTGGGGCTTAGTTTAGTCTATAATCAATCTATTAAAAAGTCATATCTTGAATTGGAAAAAGCAAATGAACAAAAAGCTTTCTTACTCAAAGAAATACATCATAGGGTTAAAAACAATCTCAACATTGTTGCTGCTATACTTGGTCTTGAAAAATTAGAAAGTAATATAGATGAAGTACACACACTTATTAACCAAAATAAATTACGTATCGAGTCCATTGCAATGGTTCATGAGATACTTTATAAAAGTGATGATTTGGAAAACATCAACTTTAAAGCATATATTTCAAAACTATCAGAACATATTCTTAGTACAAAATCAAATCATGAAACTGTTCAAATATCATTAGATATTGTACCTCTAGCCCTCAGTATTGAAAAGATGATACAATTTGGTATTATCATAAATGAACTGATGACAAATTCTCTTAAATATGCTTTCCCTAATAACAAAGGCACCATCAGTATTACCTTAGAAAAGCATGAATATTTTTACAAGCTCATTTACTTAGATGATGGTATCGGTATGCAAAAACACACCATTGGGTTTGGACAGAATCTTATTAAAATGTCTGTTAAACAACTCAAAGCAACGCTAACAGTTATCCAAGAGCATGGGCTGAAATATGAAATTACATTCAAAGGAGATATACCATGAAAGTCCTCATTGTTGAAGATGAAGTAATTCCTGCCAACTATCTCAAGAGATTACTTGAACTTGAAGGTTATGAAGTATTAGAAAGTATAGAGCAAGGTTCCGAAGCAATAAAAATAGCAAAACAGGAACTTCCAGATATCATACTTATGGACATAATGCTTGAAGATAATATTTCAGGCTGTGATGCCGCATTGAGAATAAGTAAACAGAATCCAAAAATTCTTATTGTCTTTCTTACTGCATACTCAGATAAAGAGATGATAGACTTTGCTGTAGCATCAAAAGCTTTCGGTTATTTACTTAAACCCTATAGAGAGAAGGAGATACTTGCTACTCTAGCTCTAGCAAAAGCTCACTTGCAAGACCAATTAGAAGGAAAAAAAAGTATAACTACTTCTGTCACAGAGATTACACTAAGTGGTGGATATATGTATAATATAAAAATACAAAAACTTTTACATAAAAATAAAGAAGTACATTTGGGACCTCAAGCCATAAAACTTATTGCTCTTCTTTGCCAAAAACCTCATCATGTATTCCAAACAGATATGATACTCACTACATTATGGGATATACCAAAATCTCCTCAAGCCTTACGTTCACTTGTATATCGTATTAGAGAATCTACCATTTCAACGCTCATACTCAATAGTAGTAAAAATGGATATCAAATAGGTTTAGACACAGAATCTAACTTTCATTAAATTATCCATCATTTTTATTCAATTCTTCCAAAATTATTATACTATATAGCCCAACAAGAAAAATAAACCGAAAAAAAGTGGTTGATGTACCAAATAAATCATCAAAGCATTTCTCCCAAAAACTGCCAAGGTTTTGTTGTGTACTAATGTGGGTTTAAAAAATCTATTTTTCAATACTTTTTCATGATAGCCATACCTGGTCAATGCCATACCTATCAACACCACTGCAAACCAAGGTATGAAAGGTACTAAGTCCTCTGTATGTTTTGGAAGGTGCAAAGGTTCTTGCAGAAATGAAAAAAGCCAATGCATATTTAGCCAGCCCATTTGAGAGCCTATGAGCATGATAAACGCTACAAAAAGAGAAAAAAGAGGATATGGTAAAAAGAGTAGTCCCACTAAAGAAGCAAAAAGTATAAAATGTAAAATCCCAAAATATACCCATGACTGGGGAAATACAATATAAGTAACTATAGATATGAGTGCAGAAGCTCCGCCAAGAAGAAATATACGTTTACGCACTTTAGTCCATTTTACATGTGATTGATGTGCTATAGCCAAACTCATGCCTACACCCAACAAAAACATCGTCACTATCACATAACGTGCAAGTATCCAAAAGGTATCACGATGTAAATCAATACTAATATATTTAAAATAATTCAAATCATAACATAGATGAAATATAACCATCAACACAATGGCATAGCCTTTAAATATGTCTAATTCTATTAATCTATTGTTTTTCATTGATATAATAGTACTTATTTTATACTTTATAGCCCCTGCATAAGCTACCTTATCCAAGGGTCAGGAAATGATTCTGAAAGAAGATTTAGTAGTCTTATAAAAAAGAAAAATTTTATTAAGTAAATTTATAAACTTAACATCACAAAAGAGCATAAATATAGAGGATGCTAAACTAGGTTTGTGTACAGAAAGACAATACTATATTATTCAAAAAATATATAAACGTTAATGTTTATGTCAGAATGGACATGTGCATTGCTTGTGAGTATAGCTATGCACATGCTACATAAATAGATAAATAGGGGGATTATCCATCATTATTTAAAAAGGGGAGAGAAATAGAGGGAAAATTATTTGTTTCTACCACCCATGCCTTGTCCACCACGTTTCATCTGTCCCGCTCCAGAACCATCTCTTAAATGTTGTCCTTGACCTTGACCCCTGCCTTGTCCACTCGCTTGTCTTTGTGCAATAAATGCTTCTCTTTCTTCTGCTGTCATCGCTTGCATTCTACTTTGCATCTCTGCTCTAAATGCATCTCT